>JAISKU010000157.1 GCA_031261245.1 Oscillospiraceae bacterium
ATCAGCGTCCCGTTCACGGCGGTATACACGGAGTTTCCGAGCTTCAGCTCGTCCGGTACGCGTATGCTGTACAGGTTCATGAATGCGTAATTGCCCGTCAGGACGCGCTCCCCGCGAATCATTCCGGACACGCCGCCCTCGCTGACAACGAAATCCTGCGTCGTGATGAGGCTCATGCCCTCATTTATGAGTATCGTCGAGAACACTTTCGCGAGGCACGACGCGGAGGCGATGATGAGGCTCGCCGTGTAGCGTATCGCCTTCTCCTTCGGAACCTGCTTGAGTATCTGCGGATCGCCCACACTCAGCGAATCCTGCGGGTACAGATCCTCGTCAGTTATACAGCAGCCGTCGGTGTAGAAGATGTCGTCCGCGCCGCCCGCACCGGCAATCGACGCGCCGGAGAGCTTCGCGCGCTTCGCGGCAGAGCGGAACGGCAGCGCAAAGGCCAGCGTCGCCGTGAACGCCGCGGCTGCCGCGGACAGCGCCGCGAACATCCCCGGAATTCGCGACATGTCCTTGTGCGCGAGCGCCGAGTAGAGCGTTATTATAACCAAAAACGCGAGAATCAGCGGCACGGCGTAGCTGTACGCGGTCTCGCTCACATCCGGCTGCGTCAAATTGCTGTAAAACCCGTGATAGCGCCCCATGGTTTTCTTCAAAACCGTTCTCTCGAGGTCGTGCCGGTACTCCGACACCACGGAGTGCGGATCCTCGGCGGACGACGCCGAGCGCAGCGTGTCGGCGAGCGCCTCCATGCGCATACGCTCACCCCACAGCGAGAACGTCAGCGACAGCGCGGACGCCGCGGAATACGGCAGCAGCGCCCCGCCGGAGCGCATACCATACATCCCCGAAAACACCGTCACAATACACGACACAAACACAAGCGTATCGGCGGACGCGCCGCCCGTCGCGAGGTCGCGCGCCCCGCGCACGAGCGTCTCAACCCCGAGAAGCATCACGAAAAGCTGCAACAGAAGCAGCACGCCTCCCGTGACGGCGGCGTTTCTCCCGAGTCCGAGCGGCAGGGCTTTCCCCGCCTCGAACAGGAACGTCAGAAGCGCGATTATCAGCGACAGCACAAGCGCCGCCACGGCTTTCGTGGACAGCGAGTTGCAGCGCGCGGCGTACCGCCTCGCCAAATCCCTGTAGTCCGGCTCGGGCGCAGTTATCGCCTGCCACTCCTGCTCCTCGCGCTCGCGGCGACGCGGAACAGTCCGCTCCTCCCTCGGGCGGAACAGACCGGGTTTTTGTCTCTCGCGCTCCTCTGATTCCTCGCGCTCTATCGCCTCGGTGACGGAGCGCACGATGTCCTCCTCGGGATCCGGCGACGAATAGCGGTAGCTGTCAAAGAAGTCGAGATCACCATCGTCGGACGAATACGTCTCAATCTCGTCGGCGTCGGGCTCCGATTCCTCCGCGACAACCGGCTCCGGCTCCTCGACGTATATCTCCGGATATTCCGGCTCCTCCGGTTCTTCCGGCTCATCGGGCTCCTCCGGTTCCTCAAACTCTTCCGTAAAGGCGGCGGGTTCCTCGATGGGCGCGGCTGTCCGGCGCGTATCCGCGCTCGGCGGAGTCTCCTCCTGCACGATACGGCGCGCCGTCTCGTCGAGGACATCCTTCGGCGTCTTTTTATCTCCGTCGATGTACGATATCCCCTTATATTCCGCCAAAATAGACTCTAAAGTGAATTCCTCGTCTTGCGGGTTCATACTCTATCCTCCACAATACTGCACTTATATATTATCGCGCTGTCTTTTCGCCTCATACATTATCAAGGCAGCAGACACTGACGCGTTGAGTGAGGAAATTTTTCCCGACATCGGAATTCTGATCAGAAAATCGCAGTTCTCCTTCACGAGGCGCGAGATACCCTCGCCCTCGGAGCCGACGACAATCGCGGCGGGGCCGGTCAAATCCGTCTCCCACAGCGTCTTTTCGGCGTCCATGTCCGCTCCGTAGACCCACACGCCCGCGTCCTTGAGCTCACCCAGCGCCGCCGTGAGGTTGGAAACTCTCGCCGTGGGCAGATGAAACGCCGCGCCGGCCGAGGTTTTCGCGACAATCGCCGTTAGCCCCGCGCTGCGCCGCTTCGGGATAATGACACCGTGCGCGCCCGACGCCTCCGCCGTGCGGATGATAGCGCCGAGGTTGTGCGGGTCGGAGATCTCATCGCAGACTATCACAATCGGCGCCTCGCCGCGACTTTTCGCGGTCTCGAGGATGTCCGCGATGCTCACGTACTCCGCCGCCGGCACGAGGGCGATGACCCCCTGATGCGCGCCGGAGGAGCTCATGTTGTCGAGCTTGCGCCTGTCCGCATCCACCACGACCGCCCCGGCAGCGCGCGCCTTTGACGCGATGTGCGCGAGTGACGGCGCGTCGTCGCCTTTCAGTATATACACCTTATCGAGCGGCGTCCCGGCGCGTAAGGCCTCGGTGACGGCGTTTCGCCCCTCGATTTTGCCGGGCTCGTCCTCACCCTCGTCGCGCGGAGCGTATCCGCCGCCCGCGACGGGTTTGTGGCGCTCTAACGGTCTTTTCACAGACGCGCTTTCAGCGTCTCAACCGCGTCAAGCTTCTCCCACGGCAACTCTATATCCGTGCGCCCCATGTGGCCGTACGCCGCCGTCTGCTGGTAAATCGGGCGCTGCAGGTCGAGCTTTGAGATGATTTTCGACGGGCGCAGGTCAAACAGCTCCGTCACGATGGCCGCAATTTCCTCGTCGGGGATAACCCCGGTGCCGCGTGTGTCGATGAGCACCGATACAGGCCGCGCGACGCCGATGGCGTACGCAAGCTCGATCTGGCACGCGCGGGCGAGCCCCGCCGCGACAATATTTTTTGCGATATAGCGCGCCATGTAAGCCGCCGAGCGGTCAACCTTCGTCGGATCCTTGCCCGAGAACGCCCCGCCGCCGTGCGACGCGTAGCCGCCGTATGTATCGACGATTATCTTGCGTCCGGTGAGGCCGGAATCCCCAACGGGGCCGCCCGTGACGAACCTGCCCGTCGGGTTGACGAATATCTTCGTCTCCTTTGTGATGAGGCCTGACGGAATCACGGGCTTGATTATCGTCTCGATAACCGCCTCGCGCAGCGCCTCGATCGTGATGTCCGGGTCATGCTGCGTCGATACGACAATCGCGGGCACGGACACGACGTTCGTGTTCTCGTCGTACTCCACCGTGACCTGCGTTTTGCCGTCGGGTCGCAGGAATTTCAGCTCTCCGGCTTTCCGCACGGCCGCGAGCTTGCGCGAGAGCGCGTGCGCGAACGAGATCGGAGCCGGCATAAGCTCCGGCGTCTCATCGCACGCGAAGCCGAACATCATTCCCTGATCGCCCGCGCCCGTCTCCGCGTCGTCGTCATACGCGTTGTTGACGCCCTGCGCGATGTCGGGCGACTGCTCGTCTATCGTCGTGAGCACGGCCGCGCTCTTGGAGTCGAAGCCGTACTCCGGGTTTGTGTAGCCGATTTTCTCAATCGTCGCCCTCACGACAGCCGGGATATCGACATACGTTTTCGTCGAAATCTCACCCATGACGAGCACGAGACCGGTCGTGGTTATGCACTCGCACGCCACGCGCGATTTCACATCCCCCGCTATCATGGCGTCGAGCACGCCGTCCGATATCTGGTCGCAGATTTTATCGGGATGTCCCTCCGTGACCGACTCGGATGTAAAAATTCTGTTTGACATAGCCGTAATACCTCCTGTGATGATTGTTTCGGACAATTATAGCACGATTGACGAAAAAGGCAAGCTTTTTATTGCATATCAAACATAGCAAATTACTGTGCTTTACCTCTCTCCCCGAGCGGCACGTACTCCGTCTCGGGCGTAATCGCCTTGTACGCGGGTCTGATTATCTTTCCGTTGCCCCAGAGCTCCTCCATCCTGTGCGCACACCACCCGGCGATTCTCGCCACCGCGAACAGCGGCGTGTACAGGTCCTTGGGGATTCCGAGCGCGCGGTACACGAAGCCGGAGTACATGTCCACGTTTGCGCACATGGTCTTCTGCACGCCGCTGTACTCCGCGTACACGCCCGGCGTCAGCCGCTCCACCGCCTCAATCAGCTCAAACTCTTTGAGCATACCTTTTTGCGCCGCGAGCTCCCGCGCCGCGGTCTTTAACAGCACTGCGCGCGGGTCGGACAGCGTGTATATCGCGTGGCCCATGCCGTATATGAG
>JAISKU010000019.1 GCA_031261245.1 Oscillospiraceae bacterium
CCCGTCACAATCGCGCCCGCGTTCCAATTCTCCGCTATTTTGCCCGCGATTGCCGTCATAAACCGCCGCGTGATAACCGTCCCGTACTCCTCGGGGCACTTTTTCGCGATCTCCTCCTGAATCCGCGTGAACGGCACAAGCTCGACCGAGAGCTTCCCGCAGTATTGCGACAAAATCCTCGCGATATCCAGTACCTTCTTCTTCGCCATCTCCGACGTGTACGGATATGAAAAAAAGTGCGCCGGAATCACGCTGCACCCGCGCCGCGCCGCGAGATACGTCGCCACGGGGCTGTCAATCCCGCCCGACAGCAGGCTCACGACCCGGCCCGCCGACCCGACGGGCAGCCCGCCCGCGCCGCGCACCGGATTCCCGTGCACGAACGCGTAGTCCTCGCGTATCTCCACGCTCACCTTCAGCTCAGGTGAGTGCATGTCCACCTCAATATCCTCAAACTCGTCGGACAGCAGCCCGCCCACGTACTGCGACACCTCGATGGAGCTCATAGAGAACCGCTTGTCCGCGCGCTTCGTCTCAACCTTGAACGATTTCGCGCGCCTCAGCTCGTCGCCGAGGTATTCGCGCGCCGCCTCAAAAATCGCGTCCGCGTCCTTGATGCACCGCGCGCACCGCGAGAGCGACACGACGCCGAACACGCCTTTCATCGCCTCAAACGCCGCGTCCATGTCGCACTTCCCGCGCGGCAGTACGTACAGCACGCTCTGCACACTGCGCACCTCGAACGCGCCGAACGGCTCAAGCCTCCGCTTCACCGCGTTCTCCAGCCTCGCCTCAAAGCTCCGCCGGTTGAGCCCTTTTAATACCATTTCCCCCTGTTTTAACAGGATAATTTCTTGCATTTTGTCACCTTCTTCGCTAAACGGAACGCTGGTTTAACAATATTGTTGTTACGGTCGTAGGGGCGATTATCACTCGCCCGCCGTTCCTATCGCCCGCCGTTTCCCCAATCGCCCCCGCTCGCCGTTCCCCCAATCGCCCCCGCTCGGCGGGGGAGATGTCGCCGCAGGCGACAGAGGGGGCATCGCCGACAGAGGGGGCATCGTCCGCGGCCGTATACGTTGTTACGGTCGTAGGGGCGATTATCAATCGCCCGCCGTTTCCCCAATCGCCCCCGCTCGGCGGGGGAGATGTCGCCGCAGGCGACAGAGGGGGCCCCGCCCCCCGCGTCCTCAATTCCCCCGAAAATCATACGTCCTGTACCGCACCGCCTCGGCGATGTGCGCCGGCAGCACGTCCGCCTCGCCCGCGAGGTCGGCAATCGTCCGCGCCACGCGCCGTATCCTGTCATAGCTTCTCGCCGTGAGGTGAAGCCGCTCGAACGCCCGCCGCAGCAGCGTCTCGCTCTCACCCGTGAGCGCGCACCACCGCTCGAGCTGCGCGGGCTGCATCCGCGCGTTGCAGTCCGTCTCCGTCCCCACGTATCTCCCGCGCTGCGTCTCGCGCGCCGCGTTCACGCGCGCGCGTATCGTCTCCGAGGTGTCGCACTCCGGCCGCTCGCGCAGCTCGTTGTACTCCAGACTCCCCACCTCGACGTACATGTCAATCCTGTCAAGCAGCGGCCCCGAGAGCCTCTCGCGATAACTCTCAAGCGCCTTGTCCGTACACGTACACCGCCCCGACGGATGCCCGTACCAGCCGCACCGGCACGGATTCATCGCGCACACGAGCATGAACCTGCACGGATATGTAACGGAGCTCGCCGCGCGCGAGATCGTCACCGTCCCGTCCTCCAGCGGCTGCCGCAGCGCCTCGAGTACGTCCCTGTGGAACTCCGGAAACTCGTCGAGAAACAGCACGCCGTTGTGCGCGAGGGATATCTCCCCCGGCCTCGGCACGGACGTCCCGCCCGACATCGCCGACGTGGACACGGTGTGGTGCGGCGCGCGGAACGGCCGCTCCGTCAGCACGGGATTCTCCCGCCCCGTGAGTCCCGCGACGGAGTGTATCTCCGTCGCCTCAATCGTCTCCTCGCGCGTCATGTCCGGCAGAATCGTCACAAGCCGCTTCGCGAGCATACTCTTCCCCGCCCCGGGCGAGCCTATCAGCAGTATGTTGTGTCCGCCCGCCGCCGCGACCTCAAGCGCGCGCTTCACGTTCTCCTGACCCTTCACCTCGTTAAAATCCGTCTCGTGCGCGCGCCCTATCGCGTACTCCGGCGGCGGAGCTTTCGCGAGCTCGCGCGCGCCGTTCAAATGCTCAAGTATCTCCGACACGTGCGCGGCGGGATACACGCTCAAGCTCGTCGCGAACGCTGCCTCGGCGGCGTTCGCCTCCGGCACAAAAAGCCTCTTTATCCCCGCCCGCTCGGCGGCGAGCGCCATGGGAAGCGCCCCGGGCACCCCGCGCAGCTCACCCGTCAGCGACAGCTCCCCGAAGAACGCGCAGTCCTCCGGCGGCTTCCTTATATCCCCCGACGCCGCTAAAATACACAGCATCACGGGCAGATCATACACCGTCCCGCCCTTTTTCGTGTCCGCCGGCGCGAGGTTCACCGTAATGCGCGACACGGGGAACTTGATTCCGCAATTCTTCGTCGCGGCGCGCACTCGCTCGCGCGCCTCGCGCACGGCGGCGTCGGGCAGACCCACGATGTCAAACGCCGGAAGCCCTCCCGATATAAAGCACTCGACGGACACCTCGTACCCCCGTATCCCGCCGAGCCCCAATGACCTGACAGATGAAATAATTTTAATCATCTCCTGACTGAAAGCGAACTTAGCGAACGTACGTGAGCCGCCGCGAAGCGGCGTAAATTCGACCGCAGGGAGAATTTGCGCAGGGAGGACTTGTCCGACCGAGCATTTCAGTACGGCGGCGTCAGCCGCCGTACTCATCACTCTCGACGAACGCCCTCTGCTCCTCATACGTCGCGAAGAATTCGTGGTGCCGGTCGGCTGCTTTGCTCAGGGCGTAGTAGTAGAAACCCGTCTCCTCGGGATTGAGCGCCGCGGTAATCGAATCCGTGCCCGGATTTGATATCGGCCCCGGCGGCAGTCCGTCGTTGCGGTACGTGTTGTACGGACTGTCGAGCGCCGTGGAGAACGTCTCCCCCGTCTCCGCGATGACGTAGTGTATCGTCGCGTCTATCTCAAGCCTCGGCGTGTCCGGATTCGACAGTCTGTTGTAGATCACCGACGCTATTTTCGGCCTGTCTGACTTCGCGCCCGCCTCGCGCTCTATCATCGACGCGATAATCACGACCTGCCGCGCCGTGTAGCCGAGCTCCACCGCCCGCTCGTAATACTCCTCCTTGAACCGCGTGTTGAAGGTATCGAGCATCTTTTTCAGCACCCGCGACGCCGTGTCGCCAATGTAAAATTTGTACGTATCCGGGAACAGATAGCCCTCAAGCCTGTGTCTGTCGCCCTTTTTAAGCCCCTTGAGGAACCTGTAATCAAAATCGTAATTCGCCGACGCCTCCCAGAGCTCCTCCGCCGTGCACACCCCGTCGTCCTCGAGCTTGTTGAACATCTGCGCAAGCGTGTAGCCCTCCGGGAACGTCACGTCAATCGTGACGCGCGACCCGCTCTTTGAGGACATTCCGTACACAAGCGCGCGGTAGTCGAGGCTCGTGTTCAGATCATACGTCCCCGGTATGATAATCTTCTCCTTGTCGGAGAGCTTTGAGTACAGCTTGAACAGCCACTCGTACTTGATAAGCCCGCCCGTGCGCAGCGTCTCGGCGATCTCGTCGATGGTGAAGTCCTTAGGCACCGTCACCTGCACCATCTTCTCCTCGGAGCCGAAGCCGAGCACGTCCGTCGCCGCGAGCCACAGCAGCGACGCGAGCACGAGGCTCACGCATATCACAAAAACGGCGAAAAGCGCCCCTCCGAGGCAGCCGGAGCGCCGCTCGCGCCGCGCGCGCAGCGGGTTGTCCTCAGGCACGTCGCCGTACTCGCTGTCAAAGTCAAAATTCACCTTGAAGTCGGACTCCCGCCCCTCGGGGCGCGGCTTGTCCCCCGACTCGCCGTCGGGCTTCTCCGGCTTCGCGCCGAGCTCGTAGGAGTAAAACCCCTCCGCCTCGACGTCTCCGCTCTTTTTTTCCTTGTTATCGTCCATTTACAGCTCCATCAAAAATGATTTATCGCGATTATCACACATCTGCGCCCCGCGCATATTATATACCATCAACCGTCCCGAAAGGAGTTACATACATGTTCTCAAATAACAACAACTCGTGCCTGTGGATTATCCTGCTCCTGCTCCTTCTCTTCTGCTGCTCCGGCAACCGCAACGGCATACTCGGCGAAAACAACAACGGCTGCGACTGCTGAGTCCTCGCGGACTTCGCTAAGCTCGCCTCGCCGTGCGCGGCGGGGCTTGCCCGCTTCGTCGCTCGTCCTCTTCCTCGTGAACCCGCCTTCGGCTGGGCTTCACTCGGATTT
>JAISKU010000213.1 GCA_031261245.1 Oscillospiraceae bacterium
GCGTTTGTCGTCATTTTCGCGTTCTGCTTTTCGATGACTATCGGCGTCGTCTGGGAGTTTTTCGAGTTCTTCATGGACAGCGTTTTCGGCATGGACATGCAGAAGGACACAATCCTCGCGAACGGCGCGATTGACATCGGGCTCATCGACACGATGAAGGACCTCATAGTCAACTTCCTCGGCGCGGCCGTGTTCTCCGTGCTCGGATATTTCTACATCAAGCGCAGGGGAGAGGGGCGCAACGGCCGCTTCGTCAGGCGGTTCATCCTCACGAAAATCGGGGAGCACGTCGAGGACGAGTGAGCCGAATAAATTTACTCTTGATTTTTTCGCGCATTATGCTAAAATAATTACTATTACAGACGGCAACGCCGTTACTTTACTTGGAGGAATCAAAAATGGCCCATCAAATCAGCAGCGAGTGCGTTTCCTGCGGCGCGTGTGCCGCGAACTGTCCTGTGGACGCAATCTCGGCGGGTGCGAAGCACTACGAGATCGACCCCGAGAAGTGCGTTGACTGCGGCTCCTGCGCGGAAGCCTGTCCGATGTCGGCAATCTCGAAGTAGGACAAAAAATCATGTTGCCGCCGCCGTAAAGGCGGCGGCAATTGTATAGGAGGTTGCGATGAGCGAACTTTGGAGCGGTGGCCCCGAATATGAAACCTGCGCCGGGGCGTTTCCGCTCACGGCGGACTCCGTGCTGCTCGCGGACTTCGCGCGCGCCGTCCCCGCGAAGTCCGTGCTCGACCTCGGCTGCGGCTCCGGTATCCTCGGGCTGCTCCTCGCGTGGCACGACGCGCGAATCCGCGTCACGGGCGTCGAGCTCGACGCCGCAGCAGCCGACTGCGCCCGCGCCAACGCGGAAAACAACGGCCTCGCCGCCCGCACGAGCATCCTGACGGCCGGTATCCGCAACTGCGCGGACTTTCTGCCCCACGGGAGCTTCGACCTCGCCGTGTCGAACCCGCCGTACTTCGCGTCCGGCGTGAGTGCCGCCCGCGCCGAGAGCACGCTCACACTGCCGCAGCTCCTCGCGTCGGCGGCGCGCTGCATAAAAAACGGCGGCGCGCTCTGCCTCGTGTACCGCCCGGAGCGCCTGCCGGAGCTCTTCGCGCAGCTTGAGCTCGCCGGCTTCACGCCGAAACGCCTGCGCCTCGTCCAGCATACCGCGTCGAGCGCGCCGAGCATGGCGCTCGTGGACGCGCGGCGCGGCGGAAAGCCGTCGCTCGAGGTGCTGCCGACGCTGCTTCTGAAAGATGAAAACGGCTCCGACAGCGCGGAGATAAGGAGAATTTACCACATATGACGAAGCTCAAATACAGCGCCGTGCTCTTCGACCTCGACGGCACGATACTCGACACTCTCGGCGACACGGCCGCGACGGTGAACCACATGCTGCAAAAGCTCGGCTTCGCGGACAAAACACACGCCGAGGTGAGCGCGAACATGGGACGCGGCATCGGAAACCTCGTGCGAAAATCCCTGCCCGACGGCGCTGACGACGCGCTTTTCGCGCGCGCTGTGGAAATTTACCGCGAGTATTACGCGCGGCACTGGTGCGACACCTCAAAGCCGTACGACGGCGTACTCGACATGCTCGCCGCGCTCAAAAACGCGGGCGCGGCTACGGCCGTCATCTCGAACAAATCCGAGGAGTACACAAAAATCATTGTAGACAAGCTCTTCGCCGGGTACATCGACGTCGCCGTGGGTGAGCTCCCCGGCTTCCCGCTAAAACCCGACCCCGCGCCCGTCCTGAAAGCCCTCGCGCAGCTCGGCGTCGGCGCGGACTCCGCCGCCTACGTCGGCGACACGGAGGTCGATATGCAGACCGCGAAGAACTCCGGCACGGCCTGCGTCACGTGCGCGTGGGGCCTGCGCGGGCGGGAGACCCTGCTCGCGAGCGGCGCGGACGCACTCTTCATGGCCGACACGCCCGCGGACGTGTTCCGCATACTGTCCGGTGGCGCGCGATGAGCGGCGCGCTCTACCTCGTCGCCACGCCGATAGGCAACCTCGGCGATATCTCCGCCCGCGCGGCAAAAACGCTCTCGGACGTCGATTTCATCGCCGCCGAGGACACGCGCGTCACGGCAAAGCTGCTCAATCATCTCGACGTCAAAAAACCCGTCATCTCCTACCACGAGCACAACAGGGTGGAGAGCGGCGCGAAAATCGTCGCGCGCCTCCTCGCGGGCGAGACGTGCGCCCTCGTCACCGACGCGGGAATGCCCGCCGTGTCCGACCCCGGCGAGGAGCTTGTAAAGCTGTGCGCCGACGCGGGCGTGGCGGTGCTCGCAATCCCCGGCGCGTCCGCCGTCGTGTGCGCCGTCGCGCTGTCCGGACTGCCGGCGGGGCGCTGGACGTTCGAGGGCTTCCTGTCAACCGCCCGCAAAAGCCGCTTTGAGCACCTTGAGGAGCTGAAGACCGAGCGCCGCACGATGGTGTTCTACGAGGCCCCGCACAAGCTCCGCCGCACGCTCGCCGACATGCTCGAGGCGTTCGGCGACCGCAAAATCTCCCTCTCGCGTGAGCTCACGAAGCTCCACGAGCAGACGCTTCGCCTCACGCTGTCGGAGGCGGTGCAGTACTACGAGACCACGGAGCCGCGCGGCGAGTTCGCGCTCGTCGTCGAGGGCTGCGCCGCGTCGGAGAGCGAAAAACCGACGCTCACCGACGCGCTCGACGTCGTGCAGCGCCACATCGACGGCGGCAGCTCGCTCAAGGACGCGGTGAAGCTCGCCTCCGCCGCGACCGCTTTTCCGAAAAACGCGCTGTACGACGCGGCCGTAAAGAAAGGACTGTGACATGATAAAAGAGTATGAGCTCACGCGCGAGATTTTCAACAAGTGCTCCGGAAACCAGATGCGCGACGTGTTCATGGAGGAGCTGGAGCTCGACGACGCGTCGCTCGACGCGTTCGCGCGCGGCTACTTCGCGGGCGATAACGTCAAAATCGAGCGCACGGACGCCTCGCCCGGCGTCGTCGTGTTCGACATAGACATCGCCGACCAGCGCCAACGCCTGACCTTCTGCGAGATATAGCAAACGGGAAATACCTGCCGGACAGTGCAAAACACTGTCCTTTTTTTGTCAAAAAGCAAAAAACATGTTGAAATCTGAGAGATAATGTAGTAAAATGCATTGCTTATATAATACAAACGATATACAATCGCGTAAGTTTTGTCCGTAAGGGCCTGCGTTTTTACATTAGGGGGGTCATACGCATGTCTATTCGCGTAAAAATCGTATCTGTCATAACCCTGATCTCCGTCGTAATAGTCATATTCGGCATCGGAACCGGCATGGTTTTCGTGCAGGGGAATCTCGAAAAAAGCATCGAGAACGACATGACCGCCGTGGCCGACGTCTCGGACAAGCTCATCACGACAGCGATCAATCTGCTCAAGGCCGACGCCTCCATCGTGGTACAGCGCCTATATGAGGCGCCGCCGGAGGACTGTTACAGAATCCTGCGGCGTGAGACGGAGGCGTACAACAACTTCATCGCGATGACGGTTTTCAACCGTGACGGCATCGCCTACTCCTACGGCATCCAGAATACCCACGGCGTCTCCACCGCGCCGGAGGAGCTTGTAAACAACAAATACGTACAGCGCGCCTTCGACGGGGAGACGGTCATCTCCACCACGTATGTCAACGCGAGCGGGCGGCTCGTGTTCTACCTGTGCATACCGATGGGGGAGCAGGTGCTGTGCGCGACGGTTCCCGGCACGTTTTTCAGCGACATCATCACGGATTTCAAGATCTGGGAAACAGGCAACATCTTCATAGTGGACGCCGAGGGCACAATCCTCGCGAACATCCGCAAGGAGTGGGTTACGGAGCGCTACAACTTCATAGAAAAAGCGGAGAGCGACGAGCAGTACTCCCGCATCGCCGCGACGATAAAGCACATGATCGCGGGCGAGACGGGACAGGGGCGCTTTGCCGTGGGCGGCGTGGAGCGCATGTGCATCTACAAGCCGATCACGGGCTCAAAGGTCGGCTGGTCGCTCGGCGTCGTCGCGCCCATCGTCGAAAGCCCCCTCAGCAACGTGCGCCGCGGACTCGTGATTGTCGCCGCGGTGTGCGTGGTGCTGAGTATCGCGGCGGCGTTTTTCGCCTCCGTCCCGATTCTGCGCCCGTACAAGACGATAAGCGACCTCCTCGCGTCGCTTGAGGGGCAGGAGAAGCTCCTGTACACGATAAACGACGCCGCCGCGACGCTCCTGCGCGTCGAAGCGGACAGCTTTGAGGGGGATATTCTGACCTGCATGGGCGCGATGGCGGAGTGCGCGGGCGTTGACCGTATGCGCGTCTGGCGCAACTACTCGGAGGACGGCCGGCTGTACTGCACGCAGATGTATGAGTGGTCGGGCGACGCGGAGTCGCAGGTCGGCAAGGACATCACAATAAACATATCGTATGACGAGCATCTGCCCGGCTGGGAGAACACGCTCTCCTCCGGGCACACCATAAACGGCTTTGTGAGCAACTTCTCCCCTGAGGAGCAGGAGCAGCTCCGGCCGCAGGGAATCCTCTCGATGCTCGTCATTCCGGTCATCTTCCACAGGCGCTTCTGGGGCTTCGTCGGCTTTGACGACTGCCATACGGAGCGCGAGTTCACGCACGACGAGGAGAATCTGCTGCGCTC
>JAISKU010000155.1 GCA_031261245.1 Oscillospiraceae bacterium
CCGAAAAGCCGCGCCGGTAGGACGCGGCTGTCGTTGAGTACGAGGCAATCGCCGGGGAGCAGCAGCTCCGGGAGGTCAAAGAAGCGGCGGTGGGTGGTTTGACCCGAAGATTTGTCCAGAACCATGAGGCGCGAGGCGTCGCGGCGTTCGAGCGGGGTCTGGGCGATGAGCTCCTCGGGCAAGTCGTAATTAAAGTCGCTTGTTTTCAACCGATTTCAACTCCGGTGTAGTAGAAATGTATGATGTCGCGGTAGGTGAGGCCGCGGTTCGCCATGGCGTAGGCGCCCCACTGGCTCATGCCGACATTGTGGCCCTTTCCGGTGCCGTTTATCACGAAAACGCCGTTGATTTTGCCGTCGCCGCTGCTCTGCGTCGGGGCGGAGGGCGTCCCGACCTCCTCGATGACGCCGCTGCCCGTAATCGCGTACAGCGCGCCGTCGGAGGGGAGCTGCGTCGTGCCGTCGGCGGCGATGGAGTACAGCGCGCCGGAGTTGAGCTCATTTGTGCCGGCGTCCGTGTTCACGTACACGCGCGTGTCGGTGGAGGTCGTTGTGCCGGGCTGAGTGCCGCCGCCGATGGTGAAGCGTATGGAGTTCGTGCCGAGGACGATGCGCACGTCGTCCTTTTTGACAGTCCACGAGCGGCCGTTCGCGTCCTTTATCAGGACGCTGTACACGTTGCCGTTATTCGTGTACTGCGACACGGTGAGCGACGTTATCGTGCCGCAGCTGTAGCCGCGCCCCTGCAGGCGGGACGTGAGCTCCGCCGGGGTGTAGGTGACAGTCCAGTTGTATTTTGAGACGCGGGAGGCGATATCGACCTCATAGGGGTCGATGACGCCGCGCAGATACGGGAGGGGCTGGGCCCACACGTTCTCCACGTCCTCGGTAGCGCCGCCGTCGCACGAGGCGTAATACGTCTCACACAGCGCGCCGTTGTAGGTGACGTACTGGCCGAGCGTCTCCTCCACGGCGCGGTCGGTGTTCGCGTTGGCGGAGCCCGTGCCGCGGTAGACCTGGCAGTGGTCGGTGGCGCACAGGTCGAAGCCGGAGGAGCCGTGCGCGCCGAGCTTGCTGAGTGCGTATGTGCGCGCGCAGACGGCCTGCGCTTTGAGCGCCTCGATCGGCCACGTGTTTGACATCTCGTACGGCAGGAGGCCCTTTGTGTAGTCCTCCACGTCCACGAAGTTTATGACGCGCAGATTTTGCCCGTCAACGCGGAAATACTGGAACGCGCCGTAGTATTTGTAGCCCTTGAACCACGACTGGGGCTTCTCTCCGCCCGTCGCGAGGGGGCGAACCCCGAGCGCGTGCGTCGCGCCGGCGTCAAACTCGAAAACGACGCGGCCCGTGCCGGTGGCGACGACGGATACGGTGTACGACGTGCCGGAGGTGACGGAGCCGGGTATGCCGCGCGAGGCGATAGCGGCCTCCGCGTCCGCGCGGGTGACGTAGTCCCCGGTGCAGACGACGAAAGCGCCGCTGTCGTACTTGACGAAGCCCTCAATATAGCTCTCGGCGGTGACGGCGGCGGTGTAGAAGTCGGGGTAGACGCCGGGAACCTGAATGTGGAAGCAGCCGACGACAGTGTCGCTCGTCGGGGACTGGCGGTAGGCGTACCTGCCCTCGTCGGAGGAGTCCACGTAGCCGTACATGTTCGCGTCGCGCAGCATGGTGATCTTCGTCTCGTACGTGACGGCGCCGACGGACACGAATTCGCGCGTGGTCGCGTCGAAATACCCGAACTCAAAACCCGAGCCGGCGCCGGCGACGTTTTGCAGGTTTGCCGACTGGAGCGCGCTTCCGCCGTAGTACAGGCCGATTTTGAGTATGTTCGTCTGCGGGACGTAGGCCGCCGCGCGGCCGGGGATGAGCGCGAGGAGGAGGGCGAGCGCGCACAGCGCCGCGACTATTCGCAGATGTCGTTTTAACGGTTTCATTATTTTTCCTCTTGAAAATATGTATTGACGCAAAAATGAAGCGGTGGTAAAATGAACTTTACTAATTTATTTCAGAAATATGTAGTGCAGAACATTATATCACAAGTTTCGACATCTTGCAAGTTTTGGCGTGAATCGGAATAAACTGTTATACAACTGCCGGAGGAGAGCGGATATGAAGAAGTACAGAGCCGGGGTAATAGGCGCGACGGGAATGGTCGGACAGCGGTTTGTGTCGCTTTTGCAGGGACACCCGTGGTTTGAGCTGACGGTCGCGGCGGCGTCGTCGCGCTCCGCCGGGAAAACGTACGGCGAGTGTGTTCAGGGGCGCTGGGCTATGCCGAATCCGCTGTCGAAGGAGGCCGCCGCGCTGATTGTAAAGGACGCGCAGGCGGACATTGAGGAGATCGCGGGGGCGGTGGACTTCGTGTTCTCCGCGGTGGATATGAAAAAAGAGGAGATCGCGGCGCTTGAGGAGGCGTACGCCAAGGCGGAGTGTCCCGTGATCTCGAACAACTCCGCGCACAGGTGGACGGCCGACGTGCCGATGGTCGTCCCGGAGCTCAATCCGGAGCATCTGCGCGTTCTGGAGCACCAGCGAAAACGGCTGGGGACGGAGCGCGGATTCATAGCGGTGAAGTCGAACTGCTCTATACAGAGCTATGTTCCCGCGCTTCATCCCCTTTTGGATTTCGGCCCGACGCGCGTGCTCGCCTG
>JAISKU010000194.1 GCA_031261245.1 Oscillospiraceae bacterium
CACGAGGTCGGGCGCAGCCCGCAGCGTATGCCGCGCAGCTTTGCCGCCGCCTCGCGCGCGTCCATGCCCTCCACGAGGCGCGACACGCCCTGCAAATTCCCGTTGCAGCCGCCGAAAAAGCGCACGCTTTTCACAATGCCCTCCTCGATCTCCAAATCTATTCTGCCGGCGCACGTGCCGGTCGTCGTGTACACTGTCTTCATAATTTTCTCATTCCTTTCGGGAAAATACGGTCATATCCGCGCCTCCGGGGAAATATAATCCACTGATACATAAGCAAACGGAGGTGGACGCCATGAGGAGGCGGCACACGAAAACACGGCGCGCGCCCGTTATCGCCGGTCTCGCGGCGGTATGCGCACTGCTGAAGCTCTTCTCGGTCACGGGAGCCGCGACACACGCCGAGGACTTTCTCGCGCAGCTCGTGACGCGCGAGGGCGCTACGGAAAAAATACTCGATCTGGAGCTCGGAGCTCCCAAAAACACCGACTTCGCCGCGCTGCTCCTGTCGGCTCTCCTGCCGCCGCGCGCCGCCGACACGGACGAGCCAGACGCCGAATCAACGCCCGCGCCGCCGGAGCCTACGCCGCCCGTCATGTGGTCGGCCCCGCCGACGCCGCCCGCCGTGCCGACGCCGGAGCCGACGCCCGACCCCGGTACGCTCGTCTACGACGGCGACTCGGACGCCGTGGCGCCGCCGGAGGGAATCGACAACTCCGCGCCGCTCCCGGCGGACGGGATAGTTCTGGACAACAACTCCGGGCTGGAGATTGACGCCGCAGCGCTGCTGCGCGAGCCGCTAAAGCTCGACGTGACGCCCGGCGAGCCGAGCGTGCTCATAATCCACACGCACAGCAGCGAGGCGTACACAAAATCCCCGGGCGAGAGCTTTGAGGAGTCCGACCCGTACCGCACCGAGGACAAGGAGCACAGCATAATCAAGGTGGGCGACGCGCTCGCCGCCGCGCTCGCCGCGCGCGGCCTGACGGTGATACACGACCGCGGGCTCAACGACTGGCCGAGCTACGCCGGGGCGTACGCGCGCTCCCTCGTGACGGCGCAGGACTACCTCGAAAAATACCCGTCGATCTCGCTCGTCATCGACCTGCACCGCGACGCGATATCGTCGGCCGACGGCTCACAGTTCAAGACAATCGCGGACATCGACGGCGATATATGCTCACAGGTCATGCTCGTCGTCGGGACGAACGGCTCCGGCCTGACGCATCCCGGCTGGCGGGAGAACATGAAGCTCGCCCTGCGCCTGCAATACGAGATGAACCGCACGTACCCGACGCTCGCGCGCCCGATCACGGCGGCGCAGCACCGCTACAACCAGCACGTGGCGAGCGGTGCGCTGCTCGTGGAGGTGGGCGCGGCGGGCAACACGCTCTCGGAGTCCGTCGCGGCGGCGCGATATTTCGCCGAGGCCTACGCCAACGTCGTCACCGCGAGGTAAAATTCTTCACAATCTGCGCGACCTGCGCGCGCGTCGCCGTGTCCTGCGGCAGAAGCTTCCCGTCGGAGCCTGTCAGCACGCCCTTGTCCACAGCCCACTGCATGGGGACGAGCGCGTAGGAGGAGATTTTGGGAAAGTCCGGGAACGTCTGCCCCGCGCCGGGCGTGACGGTCAGATCCTCCTTGCGCCAGTACGCGTATCGGTACATCACGGCGGCCATCTGCTCCCGCGTGACGGACAGATTCGGCTTGAACGTGCCGTCGTCATAGCCGAGCACGATCCCGTTCGCCGACGCCCACGCGACATACGGCGCGTAATACTGCGCCGCGTCCACGTCGGGGAACGCGTCCGCCGACTGCGTGGTGAACGCCTCGCCGTCAATACCGGCGAGACGGCCGAGCACGGTGACGAACATGCCGCGCGTCATCGGCTGCTGCGGGGAGAACGTCGTCGCCGACGTGCCGGAGAACAGCCCGTTCGCGTACGCGTAATTCACGGCGGAGTAGAACCAGTCCTTCACCTTCACGTCGGTGAATACGGGGTGGTGGTCGAGCGCCGCGCCGTCGAGCTTATAGTACCCGTCGATGAGCAGCGTCACCGCCCCGTCGGGCGACAGCTCCGCCGCGGCGCCCTCCGCGAGGAAATACCTCCGCCCGACAGCGGGCGTAAACGCCGCGCCGAGCGCCGCGCCGGAGGTCAGGTCAAGCGCCGCGCCGCCTGTGACGGCGGCCGCCGCGACGCCGGATTTGAGCGCGAAGCCCGTCCCCTGAGAGAGCGTGAGCGTCTGTCCGGGATAGATCGCGACGGCCTTGTACTTCGCGGCGTGAGTGTAGCCCTCCGGCGGCAACAGCGGCCGCCCGGAGTCGATTTTCGTCTCAATCCCGAGGTATACCGTGTCGTAGGACTTTTTCACGGCCGCGTCGAGCTCCGTTAGCAGCCCCGTCCTGTACTCCCCGTTGAGGTACGCGAGGGAGATCAGCGGGTCGCTCGCCCCGCCCGCCGCGCCGAGCGTGACGGAAATCAGCAGAAGAACACATATTAATGTATAAAGTGACTTTTTCATAAATTTTATTGTACACCAAAGCGCGCGCCGTGTCAATTTCAAAAAAAATTTAGATTTATTTAGAAAAGGTCTTGACAAATCCGAATTCACTTGGTAGTATAGCCGCAGTGAACAATGGTGTTCGCCGAAATAGCCGCGCTGTTTAAGCAAAACGCGCGTCTTACGGCGGAACCATTAATTTTTTTGCTTGGAGGGCATGTATATGAGTAACATTCCGGAGCTGTTCGGAAGCCTCGTGTTTGACGATTCCGTCATGCACAACCGCCTGCCGAAGGACATCTACAAGGCGCTGAAGAAAACCATCTCGCAGGGCACGCATCTCGAGCTCGACGTGGCGAACGTCGTGGCGACGGCGATGAAGGACTGGGCGCTTGAAAAGGGCGCGACGCACTTCACTCACTGGTTCCAGCCCATGACGGGCATCACCGCCGAGAAGCACGACAGCTTCATCTCCCCGCAGGGCGACGGCAAGATAATCATGGAGTTTTCCGGCAAGGAGCTCGTCCGCGGAGAACCCGACGCGTCCTCCTTCCCGTCCGGCGGACTTCGCGCGACGTTTGAGGCGCGCGGCTACACGGCGTGGGATCCCACGTCGCCCGCGTTCATCAAGGACGGCACACTCTGCATTCCGACGGCGTTCTGCTCCTACACGGGCGAAGCGCTGGATAAGAAAACGCCGCTGCTGCGCTCCATGCAGGCTATCGACAAGCAGGCGCTGCGCATCCTGCGTCTGTTCGGCAACACGGAGGCAAAGCGCGTGTCCACGACCGTCGGGCCGGAGCAGGAGTATTTCCTGATCTCCAAGGACATGTACTTAAAGCGCCCCGACCTCGTCTACACGGGCCGCACGCTGTTCGGCGCGCGCCCGCCAAAGGGCCAGGAGCTTGACGACCACTACTTCGGCGCGCTCAAGCCCGCCGTGTCCGCGTTCATGCGTGAGCTTGACGAGGAGCTGTGGAA
The DNA here is from genome assembly GCA_031261245.1 of Oscillospiraceae bacterium. Lineage (GTDB taxonomy): Bacteria > Bacillota > Clostridia > Oscillospirales > Oscillospiraceae > JAIRRO01. Next base: position 3,483 of record JAISKU010000194.1, read on the forward strand.
GCTCGGAATCCTCTCAAAAACGAAGCACAACGAGGTCGCGCCGGCACAGCATGAGCTCGCGCCGATCTTCTCCACGACGAACATCGCGGCCGACCACAACCAGCTGACGATGGAGCTGATGAAAAAGGTCGCCGACAGGCACGGCCTGACCTGCCTGCTGCACGAGAAGCCGTTCGCGGGCATCAACGGCTCCGGCAAGCACAATAACTGGAGCATTTCGACAGACACGGGTACGAACCTGCTCGAACCCGGCGACACGCCGTTTGACAACGCGCAGTTCCTGCTGTTCCTCGTCGCGATCATCAAGGCCGTGGACGACTATCAGGATCTGCTGCGCATCTCCGTCGCCTCGGCGGGCAACGACCACCGCCTCGGCGCGAATGAGGCGCCCCCCGCCGTCGTGTCGATATTCCTCGGCGAGGAGCTAAACGACATCCTCACCGCGATCGACGAGGGCACGGCGTACGTCGGGCACGCGCACATCCAGATGGAGATCGGCGCGACGGTGCTGCCGCACTTCCCCAAGGACACGACCGACCGCAACCGCACGTCGCCCTTCGCGTTCACCGGCAACAAGTTTGAGTTCCGTATGCTCGGCTCGACCGTCTCGATTGCGGAGCCGAATATAGTGCTCAACACCGCCGTAGCGGAGGTTCTCTCGCAGTTTGCCGACGAGCTCACCGGCTCCCCGGACTTCATCGGCGACGTCGCGAAGATCGTGAAGCGGACGATTGGCGCGCACAAGCGCATCATCTTCAACGGCAACGGCTACGACGACTCGTGGATCGCCGACGCGGAGGCGCGCGGCCTGTCGAACCTCAAAAACACGCCGGAGGCGCTCGGGGCGTTCATCACCGCCAAAAATGTGGCGCTGTTCACGAAAAACGGCGTGTACACGGAGAAAGAGCTCACCTCCCGCCACGAGATTTTCCTCGAAAACTACTCCAAGACGATAAACATCGAGGCGCTGACGATGATCGACCTCGTCAGCAAGGAGGTCGTGCCGTCCGTAATCGCGTATGAGAACGAGCTCGCCACGCTCCTGCTGCACAAGAGCAAGGTCGGCGGCTACGACAACTCGCTGGAGGACAGCCTGCTCGCGAAGGTGTCGAAGCTCTCCTCGTCGCTCGCGCGCAAACTCGACGAGCTCGAGGCGGAGACTGTCGCCGTGCGCGGGATTGAGGACTCGGCGGAGCTCGCCGCCGCGTACCGCGAGCGCGTGTTCTCCGCGATGAACGAGCTGCGCGCCGTCGTTGACGAGCTGGAGCTCACCGTGGCCTCGAAATACTGGAGTCTGCCGACATACGGGGAGATACTGTACTCGGTCATCTGACGCAAAGACACAATTAAAAAGCACAATGGTGTGCGTTTGCAGACGGCTATTTGCGGGCCGCGGCGGATGCGCACCATTTTTTAATAAAAAATACTCACGTAAAATAAAAAAGGGGGAAAAATCATGGAATGGCAAATTTGGTTCTTACTCGGCGCAATTCTTGTTTTCTTTATGCAGGGCGGTTTCGCAATACTTGAGACCGGCTTAACCCGCGCGAAAAACTCCGGCAACATAC
>JAISKU010000009.1 GCA_031261245.1 Oscillospiraceae bacterium
ATGTACCTCGTCACGGCGGCGAACGGGGGAGTTACGGCGGCGTCCGACGCGGTGAAGCTGCTCGTGCGCGGTACGTACACAATAGGATAAGCTTGATTCATACGTGAAAAATCCCGCGCATATGCTTATGCGTGGGATTTTTGTTTGTGTGGAGGGGCTATGGAAAATAATTTTGCGGTCACGCGCGCGGGGCGGCGGTACGGCGACGCGGTTTTGTCGCCGAACGGCCTCATGACGGAGATAAGCTTTGAGGGCGCGCCACCGGACAGCGAGAACATCTACCGGCTCGCGGCGGTGTGCGGGGAAAAGTACGTCGCGCTCGGCGTGCCGACGCCGGGCGGCGCGGGGCTGACGTTCCGCAAGAGCTTTTCAAAGAACGCGCTGCGGGAGCTCGGTTTCTCGGAGCCGTCGGCGTTTGAGCTGATTCTGCCGGGGGAGGTTTTCGCCGCGACGGTATTCGCGCCGGAGCCCGAACCCGTGCCTGAACCGGAAATCGTGCCGGCGACGACGGCGGAGTGGGCGGAGATAGCGAATCCGGCGGCGCTTTTCGTCGAGAACGGCGTCGCGGCGATTACGGACGAGGTTGCGGGCGCGCTCGTGCGGGAGGAGGGCGGCTTTGTGTACCTCGCCGCGCCGATATCGGCGGGGGAGGCGTTTTCGATGATGCCTGTGTTCTGCTTCGGGACGCCGGAGACGATAGGCGGGCGGGATTATTTGATTTTTAAGTTAAAAAACGGCGTGCTGACGGCATAATCGGGGAGTGCGGGGGAATACTGCCAAGTACAATGATGAAACGGAGGTATTTCAAATGGCGAATCTCACTACCAAGGAGCTCTCGGCACTGGAGGATCAGATAGGGCAGGAGAAAACTCTAGTCAAAAAGTATCAGTCCATGGCGCAGATGGCAACCGACAGCGCGATTTCGCAATCGCTGAACGAGTTCGCGCAGAAGCACCAGCAGCACGTGACGACGCTGATGTCGTTTTTCAACTGAGGAGGAGAGTACAATGACAAACACGAACATGAACACGAGCATGGGCTCAACCCAGACGTCGCAGTGCGACGACAAGCAGACGCTCCAGGACGCGCTAATGAGCCAGAAGCACATGACGGGCTCCTACAACACGTTCGCCGGGGAGTGCGCGAATGAGCAGCTGCGCACGGCGATGCTGAGTATTCTCAACGAGGAGCACAAAATTCAGGCGGATATCTTCTGCTCCATGCAGTCGAAGGGCTGGTACCAGACGGAACAGGCGGAGCAGCAGAAGATTCAGCAGGCGAAGCAAAAGGCGTCGGCGAGTTAAATATTAAAAAAAGTATTGACAAGCGGCGCCGGGCGTGGTAATATACGCCTCGTGATTATTTTTAACGTCAAATAGGTCTTTTTTACAAGACTCTAACGTCAAAGCTGTAGTGTGCACCGGGATAGGTGCGCCTATGGCGGGGCGTTAGGGTCTTTTTGCGTCCCCGCGAACCTTGACAATTTAATCCGCAGCCGGTTTGATACCGGCGCCATCCCGCCACGACGCCCTTTGGCCGAGCGGGAGACGCCGAGAAAACGCGCCAGTGGCCGAGCAGGGCCGGGCGCAGGAACGCAGCCGGGTGAAAGCGGGCGGATAGAGTAAGTATGTGTGTTATGGGAGGTATTATATGGGATTGTTTACAAAAATTGAGGAACTCGACCTGTCGGTCAGGTCGTACAACTGTCTGATGCGCGCCGGGATGAAAACGCTCGGCGATATCGTGAGAGCGGCGCGGGAGGGTACGCTTGTAAACGTGCGGAACCTCGGGAAAAAATCCTTCGAGGAGATAATGGCCGTGCTGCGTAGCCGCAATATCCAGGTCGATGGCGACATCGACGCCGATGATGAGGAACTCGAGCGTGAGGTTGAGGCGATTATGGAGGGGCTGTACTCGACGTCGCCGAAGGAGGAGCTCCTCCTCAGCTACGACAGGATTCGCGGGCGCGTCGCAGCACTCGTCGACGCGGAGCTGAAGCGCGACGCGGCGCTCGTGCGGGAGCGGGAATTCCTCGCGGAGTATTTCGCCGGGGGACGCGCGGCTGTGGCGTTCTCGTACCTCGTCGATTCGCCCTTCAAGTCGGTTTCGACGCGGGTGGCGGAGATGTTGTCGAAAGGCTATGTCGAGGCAACGGACGGGTTTGCCGAAAGTCTGAGGATAAAGTCCGTGACACAGCTGACGTCTACGGACGAGAACGGCAAACGGAGGAGTTTTGACGCGCGCACGTTGGGCTGTGATTTCTGTGAGGCGCTTTGCCTGACGGACGTCGAGATGCTCGCCGCGCTGCCGCAGGAGGATTTTGCGGAGATGCTGGAGTATTTTGAGCTCAATTGCAACAAGAGCTACATATTTGTCGGCGATCTGTCCTTCGGCAGCCAGCAGATGAACGCGCGGGTGGAGATGCTGCGCTCCGTGCTGCCGATGAGAGTCGTAGACCTCGGCCGCGTGCGCGTGGACGGAGAGGCGATAGTGCGCCGGACGCTTGAGGAGTTCTCCCCGGGCGCGGATGCGGACGCGGCCGCCGCGCTGTGGCGCAAAACGGCGACGGAGAACCCGGATATGACCGTCGAGGAGAGCGTGACGCGCACCGTCGGGCAGGCGATTTTCAGCGGAGGCGGAGTCGCAGCCGCCGCCGCGGAGCCGCCGCGCGAGCGTATGCGGGCAATGGCGGAGCTCGAGAGGCTGACGGGGCTGCGCTCCGTGAAGGAGACGGTGCGCGACATCGCGGCGCACAGCGAGGCGTCGCGCCTGAAGGCCGAGGCGGGCGCGCCGCGCGAGGTGTTTGTGCCGAACGCGCTGTTCCTCGGGAACCCGGGGACGGGCAAGACGACCGTGGCGGGGATTGTCGCGCGGCTCTACCACGAGCTCGGGCTGCTGCGGCGCGGTCACCTCGTCACGGCAAACAGGGCCTCGCTCGTCGCGGAATACCTCGGGCAGACCGCGATAAAGACGCGCGGCGTGTTCATGTCGGCGCTCGACGGCGTGCTGTTCGTTGACGAGGCGTACTCGCTGTACACGGAGGAGTCGCGCGGGGACAGCTACGGGCGGGAGGCGCTGACCACGCTGACGCAGCTTATGAGCGACTTCGCGGGGCGCTGCTGCGTCATCTTCGCGGGGTATGAGAAGGACATCGCCTACATGCTCTCCGGCGCGAATCCGGGGCTGCGCGACAGGTTCCCGTTCAGGCTAATGTTCGACGACTACAACGCCGAGGAGCTGACGGAGATTTTCACAAAAAAGCTCGCCTCCGGCGGCGTGACCGCGCGCGGCGAGAGCGAGGGCATAGTTTTGGAGTTTTTCGCGAGATGCTTCGGGGCGCGGGACGAGTTCTTCTCAAACGGGAGGCTCGCGGAAAACGTCGCGCAGGAGGTCGTGCTCCAGCAGGAGCGGCGGCTGCTCGCGCGACGCGACAGGACGGGAGAGAAGATAACGCGCGACGAGCTCTTCACCGTCGAGGAGCGCGATTGTCGCGCGGCGTGCGAGGCGCTGCAAAAGCGCTATGCCGAGAAGCCGAGGGAGACAGGCGCTATCGGCTTCGGCGTTTGAGCGCGCGAAAGCCCTTGAGCGTTGCGGCGCTGATGAGTGTGCCGGCGCCGGCGCCGATGGCGACGTCGCTCGGATAGTGCACGCCGACGCCGACGCGCGTGAGTGATATCGCGGAGGCGAGCGCGTACGCGGGGATGCCGAGGCGCTTGCCGTACCCGCGCGCGATGGCGTAGGCGGCGGCGAACGCACCGGCCGCGTGGCCCGACGGGAACGAGTAGTCGCGCGGCTTCTTTACGAGCACGTCGAGGTTGGAGATCGCCTCAAAGGGGCGCGTCCTGTCGGCGAAGTTTTTAAGCACGAGATTGTTCAGCGCGACGCACACGCCGAAGCAGACAAGAAGCTCCGTCCCGCGCCGCCTGTATTTTTTGTCCGTGAGCATTATTCCCGCCGGAATGAGCCACGCTACGCCGAGGTCGCCGAGGCGCGTCACGGAGGACAGCACCGCGCTGACGTTCTCGCCGCGCAGATTTTTCTGGACAAAGCGCAGCGTATCCTTGTCGAAGGATTTTATCGAGTCGATGATTTTCAAAGATTCAGCTCTTTTCTCAAGTCGTCGCGCATACGGAGCGCCTCGGCGCGGGCGGCCTGCGCGAAATCGCGGCCGTCGCCGCCGGTTTTTGTCCACGCGCCGATTATCGCGCGGGAAGAGTTTATCACCGCGCCGCGGCCGTTTTTGTCGAACGCGCCCGCGACGTCCTTCGCGCCGCCGCCCTGCGCCCCGTAGCCGGGGACGAGGAAGAACGTGTGCGGAAGGCGTTTGCGGAGCGCGGCGAGCTCCTCCGGGTACGTCGCGCCGACGACGGCGCCGAGGCGGGAATAGCCGTACTCGCCGACGGTGTCCGCCGCGAGCTTTTCGAGCAGGTCGCCCATTGCCTCGTAGACGGTTCTGTCGCCGACGGAGAGATCCTGAAGCTCTCCCGAGGAGGGGTTTGAGGTCTTGACGAGCACGAAGGCGGTCTTGTCAAAAATCACGGCGCAGTCGAGGAACGGGAGAATCCCGTCCGAGCCGAGGTAGCCGTTTATCGTGATTGAGTTCACGTCATACGCGGCATCGTCGCCGAGGTAGGCGCGGGCGTATGTCTCCGCCGTTGAGCCGATATCGCCGCGCTTTGCGTCGAGGATAACGTACATGCCCTTGGAGGCCGCGTATTTGCACGTTTTTTGAAGCACGTACATCCCGCGCGGGCCGAGGTATTCGTAATACGCCGCCTGAGGCTTGACGGCCGGGACGATATCGCACAGCGCGTCAATCAGCGCGCGGTTGTACTCGAGGTACGCCGCCGCGCGTGTTCTCGC
>JAISKU010000015.1 GCA_031261245.1 Oscillospiraceae bacterium
TTTTCCGGCAGCTCAAACAGCCGCGTCAGCAGATAGGCGAGCGTCGATTTTCCGGAGCCCGTCGCCCCGAGAATACCGAGCGTCCCGCCGCCGGGACATCGCAGGTTTATATCGCGCAAAACCTCGTTCTCCCCGTAGGTGAACGACACATTTTCAAACACAATATCCCCGTCCATCGGCGGCTTCACCGCGTCGGGAGGGGAGGGCTCCGGCTCCGCGTCGAGTATCTCCCTAAGGCGCGAGAGCGACACGCCCGTCTTGCTCATCTCGGAGAGCGTCCGGCCCATCTGCCGCACGGGCCACGCGATATTCTGCGTCAGGCTTATAAACACAATAAAATCGCCGAGCGATATCTTCCCGTCCGCCGCGAAAAACCCGCCGACCGTGATGACGGCCAGCAGCGACGCCGCCGAGACGATGTCACCGACGCCCCAGTACACGCCGAGCGTGTAGCCGAGCGCGATCCACTTGTCCGCGAGCGTGTCGTTGTACCTGTCGAACTTGTCCGTCTCGTACTTCTCCCGCCCGAACGCCCGCACGACGCGCACGCCCGTCAGATTCTCCTGTACGGAAGTCGTCAGATCGCCCTCCGCCTCGTCGCACCTGCGGAACTCGCGCGAGACGCGCCCGTTGAAAAACACCGTGTACCCCAGAATCAGCGGCACAAACGCCGTCACGACGAGCGAAATCGTGACGTTGATGGAAAACATCATAATCAGCGCCACGACGAGCAGAATCACCGTGCGCGTGACCTCGATGAGCTGGTCTGACACAAATCTCCGCGTCGTCTCCACGTCGGAGGTGCAGCGCTGGATTATGTCGCCCGTCTGATTCTCCGTGTGCCACTTGAACGGCAGACTCTGAATGTGCGAAAAGAGCGTGTCGCGCGCCGTTTTAATAAAGCTCTCGCTCCCGGCGGACAGCGCGGCGCGCGAGGCGAGGTTGAACACCCCGGACGCGACGGCGCACACCGCGACGGCGATTACGCACGTGAAAAGTCCCGGCTTGCCGCCCGACAGCGCGTTCAGCAGAACCGCGACGGCGCGCGACGGTGCCTCGCCGCCCGCCGCGATAATGCCGTCAACCGCGTATCCGATGACGCGCGGCATGAGGAAGCTTGCGATTATGCTAACGCCCGCCGCCGCAATCGCGAGCAAAAACCACCGCTTCGCCCCCGCGAGAAAGCGCGAGAGCATACGCGGCGCGGTCATCCCTTTTTTCATAAATACCTCGTAATTTTTCTTATGTACAGATAATGCCACAAAACCGCGAAAAATTCAAGAGCTATTTGACGTTTTGCCGCGCGGCGACGCGCGCGCCCATGACAAACAAGAAAAACAGCGCGAGCGCCGCGGTGCACGACGCGATAAGCGCGCGACGGAACCCGATTTCCGCGATACCCGTGACCTGCTGCGCGAGATACGCCGCCGGAACGTCGAGCGCCGTGACGCGCGAGAGCAGAAACACGAGCGCGGCGGAGAGCACGCCCTGCAAAAACTTCCCCATGATGTACGTTTTCACGGAAAGCCCGCTCTCGCCGATAAAAGACAGCACCTGCGAGTGCACGGACAAGCCGGCCCAGCCGAGCATGAACGCCGCCATCGCGACGGAGCCCGTGAGCTGCCCCTCCACGCCCTTCAGCGTCCAGACGCCCGAGGATATCTCAATAAAACCGGTCAGCAGCCGCTCCGCCCACTTCTCGCTGAAGCCGAGCGGGTCGAACGCGCGGCCGAGCAGCGCGGCGAGGCTCGGAATCGCGCCGGAGATGAACAACATTTTGATAAAAACCGTAAAAAATATGACGAACCCGCAGATATTCACCGTCGATTGAAACGAGCTCTTCACGGAGTCCGTGAACGCCGCCGCGAGACCTTTGGGCCGCTGCGTTGACGCCGGACGCGAGCCCGCGCGCGGATTGCGCCGCCCCCACCCGCGAAACAGTATCCCCACAGTGATAGACGCGAGCGTGTGCGCGAGGTACAGCAGAAGCCCGATTCTGCCGCTCGAGAACACCCCCGCGCCGACGACGCCGAAGATGAACGCCGGCCCGGAGTTGTTGCAGAACGACAGCAGCCGCTCCGCCTCCGCCTTTGTGCAGCTCCCGTTCTCGTACAGTGCTATGACGGTCTTTGCCCCGACGGGATACCCGCCGATGAAGCCGAGCGCGAATGCCGCGACGCACGAGCCGGAGACGTTGAAAAGCGGCCGCATGACGGGCTCAAGCGCGCGGCCGAGGTACCGCGTCACGCCCGTCTCGACGATGAGCGAGGAGAGCACAAAAAACGGGAACAGCGACGGCACAATCACGTTCCCGCAGAGCGCGAGACCGTCCTTCGCCGCCGCCACGGACTCCTTGGGAAACACGACGAGCGCGATTACCGCGACGGTGAGCGCGGCGAGGACGAGTACGTCGATTATTTTCTTTCTGTGTTCAGCAAGCGCCATATCCCTATCCCTCCGCCCTAACATTTCTATGTGCTAAAGTGCTATTTTTTTCCTCATACGTCATAAATTTATCTGTGGGGTGGTTAAAATGGGAAGAGGAAGAAACGCCGCCGCGCGCTTTGCGGAGAGGTTCGACATACCCGACGACGCGTTCTCCGGCGTGTCGCGGCTAACGCTCACGGGGGAGCGCCGACTGCACATAGAGCGCCATCGCGGCATTTTGGAGTACGGCAGGGAGCTCATCTCCGTAAACTGCGGCAAAAAAATACTCAGCGTTTACGGCGCGAAGCTCGACCTCGTGTCCATGAGCGCGGAGGAGCTGCTCATAACGGGCGAGATACAGCGCATTGAATTTTCATAAGGAGCGGTCATGAGACAAAGAGCGATTAATCTCGCGCGCGGCGTTGTCCGCGTCGAGGTGATGTGCCGGTATCCGGAGCGGTTTATCAACCTGTGCGCGTCGAACAACATCGAGTTCTGGGGCATGGAGCGCGCGGACACGGGCGAGGTGCGCGCGTATTTTCACACGGGCGGCTTCAAGCGCCTGCGCGAGCTGTCGGCAAAGCACGGCTTTGAGGTCACGCGCATATCGCGCGCGGGCGCGCCCTCGCTTTTCGGAAAGCTCCGGAAACGCTACGTGCTCATCGCGGGCGTGCTGCTGTTCGTGCTCGCGACGCGCGCGCTGTCGCTGTTCGTGTGGGACATACGCGTTTTAGGCAACGAAAACGTGCCGTCGTCGCTGATTCTGGAGAACCTCAAATCCCTCGGCTTCTCCTACGGCACGTTCGGCCCGGGCGTCAAATCCGAGCAGCTCGCGAACAAACTCATACTCGCGCTGCCGGAGCTCTCGTGGTTCGCCGTGAATATCAGCGGCTGCCGCGCCGATGTGCTCGTGCGCGAGCGCACTCCGCGCCCCGAGATAATAGACGTCGACGCCCCGGCGATGGTGCGCGCCGCGAAATCCGGCGTGATAACGAAGATCAGCGTGCTCGAGGGCGCGTCCGCCGTCACGGTGGGGGACACCGTGCAAACGGGCGACCTGCTTGTCAGCGGCATACTCGACACTCGACGCGGCGCGCGCCGCACGGCGCACGCTCTGGCGGAGATCGAGGCGCGCACGTGGTACGAATTATCGGCCGAAATGACGGTCGAGACTGTCGTAAAACGCTTCACAGGCGAGAAAAAACGCCGCCACTCAATAATTATCGCGGGAAAAAAGATAAATTTGTATTTTAACAGTAGTATTTCGTGGTCAGACTATGATAAAATCATAACTGAGAAATTCCCGCCTCTCCCCGGCGGCGCGAGCTTGCCAATCAAGCTCGTCACCGAGAGCTTTGACAAATACGAGCCCGTCACGACGGAGCAGAGCCGCGAGCGCGTGGAGCGCACGCTCAGGGAGGGGCTGACCGCGCGATTGAGGGAAGCCGTGGGCGACGGCGAGGTGCGCGCGGTAAGCTGGGACGTTTTCGAGAAAAACGGCGTCATAACCGTGACGCTCAACGCGGAGTGCTCGGAGCAAATCGCGGTGTCCGCGCCGTTCACCGCGCAGGAGCGCGCAAGCGCCGGAATACAATAACAAATGATAGAGGAAGATGCCGATGTCGGAAATCACAATGAGCGTGGATAGACTTGAGAATATAATCAGCGTGTTCGGGTCGTTTGACGAGAATCTGCGCCTCATCGAGGCGGAGCTTGACGTGCGCATCACCGACCGCAACTCGGAGCTCATCTTCTCCGGTGACGCGGAGCGCGTCGCGGAGGCGGAGCGCGCCGTGAAGGGTCTGCTTACGCTCGCGTCCAAGGGCGAGACGATAGACGCGCGCAACGTGCGCTACGTCATCGGCCTCGTGAAAAACGGGCAGGACGACAAGGTGGGGGAGCTTCTCAGCGACGTCATCTGCATAACGGCGAAGGGCAAGCCGATAAAGGCGAAAACCCTCGGCCAAAAGGCGTACATCGACGCGATAAAGAAGAACACCGTAACCCTCGGCGTCGGGCCGGCCGGCACGGGCAAGACGTATATCGCCGTCGCCGCCGCTGTCGAGGCGTTCCGCAGCAAGTCCGTAAACCGCATAATCCTCACGCGCCCGGCCGTCGAGGCGGGGGAGCGGCTCGGCTTCCTGCCCGGCGATTTGCAGAGCAAGGTCGATCCGTATCTGCGCCCGCTGTATGACGCGCTCTTTGAGATGTTCGGCGCGGAGACGTACAACAAGTACCTTGAGCGCGGGAATATCGAGGTCGCGCCGCTCGCCTACATGCGCGGCCGCACGCTCGACGACAGCTTCATAATCCTCGACGAGGCGCAGAACACGTCAAAGGAGCAGATGAAGATGTTCCTCACGCGCCTCGGCTTCGGCTCAAAAATCGTCATCACGGGCGACATCACGCAGATTGACCTCCCGCCCGACAAGGTTTCCGGGCTCAAGGACGCGATGCGCGTGCTCGAGGGCGTGAACGACGTCGCGATATGCAAGCTCACGGCGCAGGACGTCGTGCGCCATGTGCTCGTGCAGCGCATAATCGAGGCGTATGAGCGCCGCGAGGGCGCGAACAAGCCCGGCTCGTCAATCCCGTCGCCGCAGAGAAAGAAAAAATGAGGCATAAAATCTACATCAACAACAAAATATCGGACAAGCCGGCGCGCCTCGACCCGCTTCTTATTCGCCGCGTGGTCAAGTCCGCGCTCGACGCCGAAAACGTCGACGTCCCGTGCGAGATATCCGTGCTGATAACAAACGATTTTGAGATTCAGGCGATAAACCGCGAGTATCGCGGCATCGACGCCCCGACGGACGTACTAAGCTTCCCGCTGTGCGTGTTCGCGCCCGGCGAATTCAGCGCCGCTGACGGGGAGACGGACATGTCGAGCGGCCTGCTGCCCCTCGGCGACATCGTGCTGTGCGCCCCGCAGGTGGACAGGCAGGCGGCGGAGTTCGGACAGACGCGCGAGCGGGAGACGGCATACTTGGTTATACATTCCGTATTGCATCTCCTCGGCTACGACCACTTAGACGAGGGCGAACAGAAAAAGCAGATGCGCGCCCGCGAGAAAGAAATATTGAAAGAATCAGGTTACACAGCGAACGTAAGTGAGCCGCCGCGGAGCGGCGTAAATATCGAGCGGAGCGTGATTTTCCGCAGGAGGGCTTTGCCCGACGAGGATGAAAAATGATTAACAAAAACGCCATGATAACAATCGCCGGACGCCCGAACGTCGGCAAATCCACGCTCATCAACGCGCTCACGGGCGAAAAAATCGCCATCGTGACGAACAAGCCGCAGACGACGCGCAACAGGCTGTTCGGCGTGCTGAACAGGGGAGATATACAGTATGTATTCACCGACACGCCCGGCTTCCACAAGCCGCGCACGAAGCTCGGCGACTACATGGTGAACGTCGTGAAGCAATCCGTAGCCGATGTGGACGCGGTGCTGCTGCTCGTCCCGCCTGTTCCGACTGTCGGCACGCAGGAGAGCCTGCTGCTCGAGCGCATACGCGAAACGGGCACTCCTACGGTACTCATAATCAACAAAATCGACACGGTGAAGCCGGAGGAGATACTGAAGGTAATCGCCGCGTACTCCGCCGCGTATAACTTTGCCGCGGTGGTGCCGATATCGGCGCGACGTGGCGACGGCGTGGAGGAGCTCGTCGCGGAGCTCGAAAAATACGCGCAGGACGGGCCGGGACTGTTCCCCGAGGGCGTAGTCACCGACCAGCCGGAGAAGCAGGTCGTCGCGGAGCTCGTGCGCGAAAAGCTGCTGATCTGCCTGCAACGCGAGGTGCCGCACGGCACGGCGGTCGAGGTCACGAAATTCTCGGAACGCGGCGACGAGGACAGCCCGATAATCGACGTGGACGTGACAATCTACTGCGAAAAGGCGAGCCACAAGGGCATGATAATCGGCAAAAACGGCGCGATGCTCAAAAAAATCGGCAGCCTCGCCCGCGAGGACATAGAGCGCTTCATGGGCGCAAAGGTGTTCTTGCAGACGTGGGTCAAGGTCAAGGAAAACTGGCGCGACAGCGACGCCGCCGTGCGCAATTTCGGGTACAGCGAATAGGAAAATGGATTTGCGGGCGCGAAAAGAAAACAGGTTGGGCGGGCACGATTATTCAACCGCAGGATACTATTTTGTGACGTTGTGCGTAAAGGACAGGCACGAGATATTGGGCGAGGTCGTTCCTGTAGGGGCGCGCATTGCGCGTCCGCAAATCATTTTGTCGGATACAGGAACGGTTGTTGATACGGCAATACGGAATATTGGCGCGATTTACCCGTCGGCATCCGTTGACAAATACGTAATTATGCCCAATCACATTCACCTGATATTGATTTTGCGCGAAATTGACCGCGGACGCGCAATGCGCGCCCCTACAATAGCAACCATCATCAACCAGATGAAAGGGTATGCAACAAAACAAATAGGGTACACAATCTGGCAAAAATTATACCACGACCACATTATCCGCGGCGAAGCCGAATATCTCCGCATTTGGGAATACGTCGACGCCAATCCCGCGAAATGGGCGGACGACGAATATTATACAAATAGGTAACGCCATGTACACAACAACCCGCGCGCTCGTGCTCCGCAGCGTCGAGTATAAGGAAGCCTCGCGAATCCTCACCGTCCTCACCGATACGGACGGTAAGCTCACCGTGTCCGCGCGCGGCGCAATGCGCAAAAACAGCCGCGTCATGGCGGCCGTCCAGCCGCTTGTGCTCTCCGAGATGACGCTCTCAAAAAACCGCGACCGCTACACCCTGACCGAGGCGCACGTGATAGAGCAGTTTCGCGAGCTGTCGGAGGACTTGTCGCGTTTCGCGCTCGGCGTGTACTTCGCGGAGCTGCTTGAGGCCGTGTCCGACGAGGACAGCCCAAGCCCGGAGCTGCTGCCGCTCGGCCTGAACGCGCTTTACGCCCTCGCCGTCGGCGAGAGGCCAAACGCGCTCGTCAAGGCGGCGTTTGAGCTTCGCCTGATGTGCGTCTCGGGCTACTTACCGGAGCTCGCCGGGCTGCGCGCCGACGCGGACACGCTCGCGGCGATACGCTACATAACGACGTGCGACGCGAAGCGCCTGTACGCGTTTGAGCTTGAAAAGCCGAAAAACCTCGCGAGGTTCGCCGAGACCTACGTTACGGAGCAACTGGAGCGCGGGTTCGGGAGTTTGGATTATTATAAAAAGGTTGCATCAATATGACACTGTACGAAAAATCACTACGCACGCTGGAGCTTCCGGCGGTGCTGCAAAAGCTCGCCGACGAGGCCGTGTCGCAGACCGCGAAGGACGCGGCGCTCGCGCTGCTGCCCGTCGCGGACGTCTACGAGGCGCGCTACCGCCTCGAGGAGACGACGGCCGCCCGCACGATGATGAACGCCAAGGGCGCGCCGGGCTTCACCGGCGTGCGCGATATCCGCGCCTCCGTGCGCCGCGCCGATATCGGCGGTATGCTCAACACGACGGAGCTTCTGGAGATCGCGTCACTCCTGCGGTGCGCGGCGGAGGCCGTCGCGTACTCGGGCGACCGCGCGGAAAAGACGGTCATAGACCACCTCTTCTTCGGCGTGCGCGCGAACAAGTACCTCGAAAACAAGATATCCGGCTCCATAATCGGTCAGGAGGAGATTGCCGACGCGGCGAGCGCGGAGCTCGCGGATATCCGCCGCCACATGCGCGTCGCGGGCGACAAAATCCGCACGTCGCTAAACAGAATCATCACGTCGCCCACGTACCAAAAGGCTCTTCAGGAGCCGATAATCACCGTAAAAAACGACCGCTACGTCGTCCCCGTCAAGGCCGACCACAAGTCGAGCGTCCCCGGCCTCGTCCACGACATCTCAAGCTCCGGCGCGACGCTCTTCATCGAGCCGATGGGCGTCGTGCAGATAAACAACGAGATACGCGAGCTCATGGCGAAGGAAAAACAGGAGATCGACCGCATTCTCATAGAGCTGTCCGCCGAGGTGGCGAGCTTCGGCGCGGACATTGTGTCCGACTTTGAGACGCTCGCGCAGCTCGACCTCATCTTCGCGAAGGCGAAGCTGTCCCAAAAGCAAAACGCGCACGAGCCGGAGCTCGTCGAGGACGGCGGCCTCGTCCTGCGCCGCTGCCGCCACCCGCTGCTTGAATCGCACAAGACCGTCCCGACGGACTTGAAGCTCGGCGGCGAGTTTGACACGCTCGTCATCACCGGCCCGAACACGGGCGGCAAGACGGTTGCGCTCAAAACCCTCGGCCTGTTCTGCGCCATGGCGCAGTGTGGCCTGCACATCCCCGCCGAGTCCGACAGCCGTATGCCCGTTTTCACGAAAATCCTCGCCGACGTCGGCGACGAGCAGTCGATCGAACAGTCCCTCTCCACGTTCTCCTCGCACATGACGAACATCGTCAAAATCCTCGCGGAGTGCGAACCCGGAACGCTTCTGCTGTTCGACGAGCTCGGCGCGGGCACCGACCCCGTGGAGGGCGCGGCGCTCGCGAGATCCATAATCGAGTACGCCCGTCGCCGAGGCTCGCTCGTCGCCGCGACGACGCACTACTCGGAGCTGAAAATCTACGCCCTCGCGCAAAAGGGCGTCGAAAACGCGTCGTGCGAGTTCGACGTGGAGACGCTCCGCCCGACGTACAGACTGCTGATCGGCGTCCCCGGCCGCTCAAACGCGTTCGCGATATCGGAGCGCCTCGGGCTGCCGAAATCCGTCATCGCCGACGCGAGCGATAGGCTCTCGGGCGAGACGGCGACGTTTGAGGAGGCCGTCGGCCACCTCGAAAAAGCCCGCCACGACGCCGAAAATGACCGCGACGAGGCGTACAAGCTCCGCGCCACAGCGGAGCGCGACGCGCGCATCGCCGAAAAGTACCGCGCGGAGCTTGAGCGCGACCGCGAAAAGCTCGTCACACAGGCGCGCCGCGACACGCAAAAGCTCATTGACGAGACGCGCGCCCACGCCGACGCGATAATCGAGGAGCTGCGCGAGATTCGCCGCGCCGCTCGTGACGACGGCGAATTTTCGGGCATCAACGAGGCCGTGCCCGACATTTTACGCGAGCTCAACGAGATGGAGGGCGACGGTGACACGGGCGCGCGCGACATCGACGACTTGCCCGACGGTCGCCACGCGAAGCCCGGCGACCGCGTACGTCTGCTCAAATTCGACACGCTCGCCGACGTGATCTCCGTGAACGGCAACACGCTCGAGCTTCAAGCCGGCTCCATGAAGATATCCGCAAAAGCCGACGAGGTGCGCATGGCGCCCGAAAGCGCCAAGCAAAAAAATAACGCCCCCGCCGCGCCGAGGACGTCAATCGCCGCCGAAACCCGCGCGTCCGTCGCGGCGGAGATCGACTTGCGCGGCATGATGAGCGACGAGGCGATCGCGGTCATGGAGCGCTATCTCGACTCCGCGCGCCTCGCGAATCTCGAGACGGTCACGATAATCCACGGCAAGGGCACGGGGGCGCTCCGCGCGGCGGTGCAGGCCGCCCTCAAGCGCGAACCGTTCGTCAAATCCTTCCGCCCCGGCCGCTTCGGCGAGGGCGAGATGGGCGTCACCGTCGTGGAGCTGAAATAAGTGCCGAAAGGACGGCAGCAGATGAAAAAACTCACTCTCGCTTGCGCGCTTCTCCTGCTCCTCTCCGCGTGCAGCGCGCCGGAGCCGATCCCCGAGGTCACGCCGACGCCGTTTCGCGACGAGTATTTTTACCGGGAAGCTTTAGACACCATGGCAAAGGAGCGCGGCTGGAAAACCGTGTTTGACGCGTTAGATGGCAGCACAACTCGCCGCGACGAGGACATTGCCGGCGAATACCTTTGGGATTTTGACGGCGACGGAGCCGCCGACACGCTCACAATCACCGTGACGCGCGATTTTCCCGACGCCGAGGACGATTTTAATTACCCGCTTCAACTCACAATGACAATAAGCGGCAAGAGCTACGTCTATGAGGACACGTTTAATGACGGGATTTTTCTGGCAGTGCTTGACCTCGACAAAAAAAGACGGTTGCATGGATATTGTCGTTGTCCACTCAGGTTTGGATATAGGTTTGATCAGCTATATCTTTCGCTATGACGGGGAGAAAATCTTTGAATACGCCCAAATAAATCATGTTTTCATGTCCTATTATGACGGAGACGGTAAAATATTCTTTGTTGACTTGCGCGAAAACGCGCCGCCGAGCATATACGCACTGGACATCAACACGCTTGAAGATACGGTTTTGGATATGTAGCAAAAATCCCGCCGTCAGGCGGGATTTTCTATTCACTTCTTCCCCGTCGTAAACGCATTCCCTATCATCTCCGCCACGGGATTGCCGAGGTCGTCCGAAACCGCCATCTCAAACACGGACATCGTGCGCCCGCCGGAGAGCCTTCGCGAGCGCGCGATAAGCCGCGTGCCGCGCGTCGCCTTGAGGTAGGAGATCGAGCACGACTGCCCGACGGTCACGCCGACGTCCTCGCCGCGCAGAATCCCGAGGTTGCAGTGCACGGCGAAGCAGAGATCCGCGAGCGTGAATATCGCCCCGCCCTGCACGTTGCCCGCCGCGTTGCGGTGCAGCTCGCCGAGCGTCAGCTCGCACACTACCTCCTCGTCCGTGACGGAGGTTATCACCGCGCCCGTGAACGCGGCATAGCGGTCAGCCGCGAAGAAACGCCTGACCGCCTCCAAATCGTAGGAAAATCCGCTCATTTGCTGTAGTTTTCGCGCGAGCGGATGTAGAGCTCCTCCCGGAACGCCGGTGTGAGGAAGTGCGCGGCGTAGAAGTTGTAGAACGACGGCTTGTCGGGGCGGCAATACTCGTCGGCGTACTCGCGCGCGTACTTCCTCTGCTCCGCCTCGGGAAGCGCGTCAAAATTCTCCGGCATATCCTGCGGAAAGGCCGCGATGAGAAGCTTGTCCCCGTAGAGCTCGTATATCTTGTGCGAATCGTTCATAAGCTGCGGCGCCCACGCGTCCCAGCCCGCGGCTATCATGTTCGGCACCTGCTGAATGATGTTCCCGCACGAGTGCAGCTCACAGAATTTGCCCTTTGAGTGCAGAAAATCGGTCAGACGCCTCATGTACGGCACAAGCATCTCCTCGGCGACGGCGGGGGAGAAGAACGGCGCTTTTTGAGAGCCCCAGTCGTCGTGGATAAAGAACGCGTGGATTTCCGGAAACGTCTTAATCGCCTTGTCGAATATGCTTATATACAAATCCGTGAGCTTGTCGAACAGCGCGTGAACCTCGGGCTGCGTGTCCTCGTCGAATATCGCGACGACTGCGCCCTCAAAGTCCATGAACGAGATCAGGCGCTCATACCAGCCGGTCTGGAACCACATCTGATTAAAGTTGTCCGGCGTGAGGTACGTGCCGTTGTTCAGCTTCGCGGAGCCCTCCCAGTCCCACTTTTCGATGTCCGGCCACACGAGCTTCTCGCGCCACTCGGAGATATCCTCGAGAAACGGCTTGCCCGGCCGCACCATGGAGCCGCCGACCTGCGGCACATACTCCCACTCGATGCCGAACATGTCCGGGCCGCCGCCCTCCGTCTCTGCGTCAAAAGGAGCGCCGCCCTCATAACAGAACGCGCGCGACACGTTGTCGGGGATTATGCGCGGCGTGAACATTCTCGCGTCCACGGCCTGCGTCATCTGCCACCACGGCTTGCGTGAGAACACCGCTACTCCGTGGTCGTGACCATTCAGCGGCCTCTTGCCGTCAAGCTCGCGGGGATCGAATTTTGCTATGCCCATTCTAATAAATCCTCACTTTCGTTTTGCTGTATCTGTATACAATTATACAACGCCCGCGCGCGAAATGAAATATATTATTTAATTTTTTGCGATTTTTGTAAAGTTGTGCTATGATATCGGCGTTATGATAGACATTTCGGTGCAAAACGTAGTAAAAGCCTTCGAGGTGGACAAGAACATTCTCGACGGAATCTCCTTCGACGTGGAGTCGGGGGAGCGCGTCGGCCTGCTCGGGGACAACGGCGCGGGAAAGACGACACTGTTCCGCGTCATCGCGGGCGAGCTTGAGACGGACGAGGGCGACGTGGCGCTGCCCGCGTCCAAAAAGCTCGGCCTCATCTCGCAGATACCCGTGTTCCCCGAGAGTTACACCGCCGAGGACGTGCTGCGGGAGGCGTTTACGCGTCTGTACCGCCTGCGCGCCCGCATGGAGGTGATTGAGCGCGAGATGGAGCGCGGCTCCTCTCCGGAGCTGCTGCGCGAGTACGACGCGCTCGCCGCGGAGTACGAATCCGGCGGCGGCTACACGACGGATTATGAGCTCAACCGCGTCGCAAACGGGCTCGAGATACCGCCGACGCAGCGCGCGCAGCTCTTCTCCACGCTCTCGGGAGGGGAAAAGACGCGCGTCAACCTCGCCCGCCTGATTTTGGAAAACACGGACATTCTGCTGCTTGACGAGCCGACGAACCACCTCGACATGCGCGCGACGGAGTGGCTTGAGAGCTACCTTGAGAGGTTCAAGGGCACTGTGCTCGTGATCTCGCACGACCGCTACTTCCTCGACCGCGCCGTGACGCGCACAATCGAGATAGAGCGCGGCAAGGCGGAATTCTACGGCGGCAACTACAGCTTCTACGTCGAGGAAAAGCGCCGCCGCCGCGAGGAGCAGCAAAAACGCTATGAGCGCGAGCAGTCGGAGGCGAAGCGCCTGCAAGCCGCCGCCGACAGAATGCGCCAGTGGGGGACGCTCGACAAGGGCAGCGACGCGCTCGTCGTAAAGGCGCGCGCCATAGAGAAACGCATAGAGCGCTTGACGAAAACCGACCGCCCGAAAGCGGACAAGAAAATCAAGAGCCGTTTCGGGGAGCGCGAATTTCGCGGCGATGAGGCGCTCGTCATCAAGGGTTTGACGAAGAGCTACGACGGCCGCGTCCTGTTTGAGAATATAGACGCCGAGGTTCACGGAGGGGAGCGCATCGCGCTCCTGGGCGACAACGGCAGCGGCAAGACGACGCTCGTCAAAATCCTCATGGGCGAGGAAAAGCCCGACGCCGGCTACGCCCGCTGCGGCCCCGCCGTCAAGCTCGCGCACCTGCCGCAGATAGTCAAATTTCAGAGCATGTACCGCTCCGCGCTCGACACGGTGCTGTTCGAGACGAACTGCTCGCCGCAGACGGCGCGCAACCGCCTCGGCGCGTTCAAATTCTCCGGCGAGGACGTGTTCAAAACCGTCGGCGACCTGTCGGGAGGGGAGCGCAGCCGCCTGCGCCTGTGCATACTCATGGACGCGGAGATAAACTTCCTGATCCTCGACGAGCCGACGAATCACCTCGACATCGCCTCGCGCGAGTGGATTGAGGACGCCGTGCGCGACTATGAGGAGACGCTACTGTTCGTCTCTCACGACAGGTATTTCACCGAAAAATTCGCCACGCGCGTGTGGGAGCTGGAGGACGGCAAATTCACCGACTACCCGTGCGGCTTCGCCGAGTACCGCGCGCTGAAAGCCGCCGCTGCCGCGCCGCAGTCCGCGAAATCCGACAAGCCGAAAGGTGAAAAGCCAAAAAGACAGACGCCGCGAAATTCGCAGCGCCTGCTTGAACGGCTTGAACGCGAGATTGCGCAGCTCGAGGAAAAGCTCTCGGACGTCGCCGCCGCGCGCTACCTCGCCGCGTCGGACTTTGAGCGATTGCTCGAGCTCGACGACGAGGAGGCGTTGCTGAACGCGGAGCTTGAGGCGAAGATCGACGAGTGGAGCGAGCTATCTGAATAACAAAAGCGGCGGGTCACCCCGCCGCTTCCTGTTTTGCCGAAAAGTTAGAACTTGATGACCTTCGGTGCGCCCGCGAACGAAGAGATCGTCGCCTCGGCGTCCTTCAGATAGAGAACCTGCGTGTTGCCGTCGTCGGCCTTGTAGTTCGCCTGAAGCGACGGGTACGCGTCGAGCATACTCTGAATCGCCTCAACGCGCGGGTCGTCAACGGCCGTCGCGGCGATACGGATCCACGCGCCGTCGGCAAACGCGCAAATCTCAATCTTGGGATTCGCGGCGATCTGCTTTGAGGTCGGCTTTACCTTGCCGGTCTGGATGTAGAGCTTGCCGTCGTAGATGTGATACGTGCCGAACGGGCGAACCCTTGGCTGATCACCCTCGACCGTCGCCAGATAATACGTTCCGGCCTTCTTCAAAAACTCATAGACTTCCTGCATAACAAATACCTCCTATTTTGGTTGAATATAGTTCATTATAACATGCCCTCCAAAAACCGCAAGACATTTTTTTAAGTAAGAATTCAAATCGAGAACCCGCCTTTCGGCGGGCTCTCCTCTATGCACATGTTCCTGTTACTTCGCGGTCTGCTTCGCGGGACTCGTGTTCTGGGACGTGTTCTGATTTTGCTCCTGCTGCGTGGAATTTTGGCTCTTTGAGGACTGCTCCTGCGTCTTTGACTTGTTCTTCGACATGGCGTTGCACCTCCTTTGAAAATGTCAATGGTATTTTGCTCCGCGGCGGGGGAAATTATACCACTTTCCGCCCGCCGCACATAAATTGTTGCAAGAATTGTGATTGTGTGCTACAATGATTGCCGGAAAACTGTTAAGGAGAGATTGTTTATGTCCGGACACTCAAAATGGCACAATATTCAGAAAACGAAGAACGCCGCCGACGCGAAGAGGGGACAGGCGTTCACCAAAATCGCCCGCGAGATGATCGTCGCGGTCAAGGAGGGAGGGAGCGGCGACCCCGTGAACAACTCGCGCCTCGCCGCCGTCATCGCGAAGGCAAAGGCCGCAAACATGCCGAACGACAACATCAAGCGCACGATTGAAAAGGCGCTCGGCAGCGCGGGCGGGGACAGCTACGAATCCGTCACGTACGAGGGCTACGGCCCGCAGGGCGTCGCCGTGATTGTCGAGGCGATGACGGACAACCGCAACCGCACGGCGTCGGAGGTTCGCCACGCGTTTGACAAGTACGGCGGGAACATGGGCGCCGTCGGCAGCGTCGCGTGGAGCTTTGACAAAAAGGGCGTAATCATCGTCGATAACGAGGACGGCGACATTGAGGAGGACAAGATGCTCGAGGACGCGCTCGAGGCGGGCGCGGACGACGTGTCCACAGAGGGCGAGGTGTACGAGGTGTACACGCCGCCGGAGGAGGTGGCCGCGGCCTCCGACGCGCTCGAAAAGCTCGGGTACAAATTCCTGTCGGCGCAGGCGGAGATGGTGCCGCAAAACTACATCAAGCTCACGGACGCGGACGATGTAAAGAACATGGAGAAAATGCTCGAAATTCTCGAGGACAACGACGACGTGCAGAACGTCTGGCACAATTATGAGGAATAATCAATAAATTTATTATAGGAGGAAGAATTACATGGCAGGATTTTTAGAGGGGCGCGTGGCGGTCGTCGCGGGCTCAGGACAGGGGATAGGCCGCGCGATTGCGATGAAATTCGCGTCCGAGGGCGCAAAGGTCGTCACAAACAACACGAAAAAGGGCTCTCTGGCGAAGTCGATGGTCAGCGATGAGAAGTATGAGAAGCTCACCGAGGAGCAGAAGAAGTGGTTCGCGGAGAAGTACGCGCAGGAGAACGGCGACGCGGAGACGACGGCCGCCGCGATAAAGGCCGCCGGCGGCGAGGCCACGCCGTGCTACGCGGACATCACAAAGGAGGCGGACTGCAAGCGCCTGATCGACGCCGCCGTCGAGACATACGGGAAAATCGACATCCTGTGCAGCGTCGCGGGACGCTTCGGCGTCTCCGACTTTGAGGACATCACCGAGGAGCTGTGGGACAAGATTTTCGACGTGAAGCCCAAGGGCTACTTCTACCTGATGAAGTACGCGATACCGTACATGAAAAAGCAGGGCTACGGCCGCATACTCAACTGCGCGTCGCCCGCGTTCATGGGCGACACGATCAAGCACGCGGAATACTGTGCGTCCAACGCCGGCGTAGTCGGTCTGACGCGCGCCGCCGCAAAGGAATTCTGGTCAAACGGAATCCGCGTCAACACGTTCTGCCCGGCCGCCCGCACACGCGCCGCGTATGAGATAGAGACGCTGCGCCAGCAGGCGGAGTCCGAGGGGAAGAGCCTCACGGCGCCCGACACGACGATGTTCTCGTATGAGAGCAATATGCCGCCCGAGAACGTGGCGCCGTTCATCACGTACCTCGCGTCGGAAAAGTCCGAAAAGGTCAGCGGCACGACGTTCCTCGTCATCGGCAATATGGTAGCGATGGTTCCGGATCCGGCGATCTTCACCTCGCCGATGCTCGTTAAGGAATCCGCCGACCCGTGGGACGTGGCGGAAGTGGGGGAGAAGGCGGAGGCGAAATTCTTCGCGAACTACCGCTCAATCGCCGACCCGACCCCGCCGCCGATGCCGGGAAAGTAAAATCGAAAGGGGACAGGCACATGACAAAGCACTGCGATAATTGCAACGAGGATTACGAGCGCGCGTTGAAAAAGTGCCCTGTTTGCGGAGAAAAGCTCAAGGAGCATTACACCGAAGAGGAAATGGCGCAGATACAAAAAGAAAACGATGACGTCGCGGCAATCACGACAATGCTCTGGTAACAAAGTCCGGTCTATAAACACAGCGGGGCTTTTGCCCCGCTGTGTTTTCTACTTGTCCTTGTCCCCGGATTTTTCCCCCGCCAGCGGCGACCTCAGCGCCGCCTCGCGCAGGCTGTCCTTCTCCACGTGCGTGTAAATTTGCGTAGTGTTCAGGTTCTCGTGCCCCAGCAGCTCCTGAAGCGTCCGCACGTCCACGCCGTTTTGCAGCAACAGCGTCGCCGCGGTGTGCCTCAGCTTGTGCGCCGAATAGCCCTTGCGCTCAAGCCCCGCGTCGAGCAGATGCTTCTTCACGAGGTCATGGACGGTCGTGCGCCCTACGCGCCCGCCGTTGCGCGAGATGAAAAGCGCCCGCGCGTCCTTCGGCCTCGACAGCTTGCGCACCTCGAGATAGCCGTTTATCGCGGCCACGCACGCCTCGTTGAGGAACACGACGCGCTCCTTGTTGCCCTTGCCTAAAACGCGGAGCGAATCCGGCGCGATGTCGTTCAGATTCAGCCCGATGAGCTCGGAAATCCGCAGCCCGCAGTTGAGAAAAAGCGTCAGAATACAGTAGTCGCGCTCGCGGTTTTGCCCCTGCACGGACTCTAAAAGTTTGCGGCTGTCGTCGAGCGACAGATAGCGGGGGAGAGTGCGCGGAATTTTCGGCGAATCGAGGTCTAAAACAGGGTTTTCGTCGAGTAACTTGGTTTTAACTGTCAAATATTTGTAAAAAGAGCGAATCGCCGAAATTTTCCGCGCCCGCGCCTTTGCGCCGAGCCCGTAGTCCGTGTTGGGACTGTTCGGGCGCGTCGGCCGCGCGCGTGAGAGAAAGGTGAGAAACTCGTACACGTCGGTGAGCGTGACGGACGCGATTAGCGGCAGCCCGACGTCGGAGATCGCAATCGAGTCAAAGTCAGCGTCGCGCGGCGCGAGATTTTTTTGCAGCTTCAAAAACCGGAAGAACATCCGCAGGTCGAGGAAATACTCGTCGGCGGTTTTTTTTGAGTGTCCGCGGATAGTCTCGTGGTACGAGAGAAAATCCCGCAGTATCTCCGGGGCGTCGTCGCGGTAGTCGGACATTTTCATCAACTCCAACATCGAGTAGGGGCGCGCATTGCGCGTCCACGGTGAATTATACCACGCCCGCGGCGGGGAAGTCTATTGACAGATTCACTAAAAACCGAACAAAATAAAAATTTTGTTCGGTTTAGGGGAGCGAAAAGCCGCTTTACTCCAACAACCCCTCGATAAGCCCGCGATTTTGATAACAAACCGCCACCTCGGATAGCATACTGTTATAAAATGAAATCGCGGACTTTTGCCGTTCCGCCGCAATTTCCTTTGCTCGGTCTGTGTAGAATCTGTCGTAGATATTTTCAAGCTTAAATTTATACTCCTGAAAAAACGACGGCGTGTCGTCGCTTCCGTCAGAAACCGAGCCGTCATCGCGCAATGTATACAGCGGTTCCGATACTTGCCCTTTGTAGAAAATCGTCCGCGCGATTCCGAGCGTTCCCGTTACGTCCAGTTTGTCTGAATCGAACAGGATTTTCGCCTCCAAACTCGCGGGCGGATTGTCGTTGCGGTATCTGTGCGTTAGAACGCACTCGGAAATGTGCACCGCGGAACTCTCCGGCCAGCCGTTTTCGCGCAGCCATTTATACGCCTTTTCGCGGCCGACTTGCGCGTGGTCGAGCTTGGGATTTTCAAATTGTTCCGCCCGTCCGATATCGTGCAGCAGACAGGCCGGAATCAGTATATCAAAATCTACGTCCGACTCCCGCGCGGCAATATCCAGAGCAAGATACAGGACTCTGTAAACGTGGTCCCGGTCGTGCGCGCTGTCCGTCATACAGCTGCGCATGTACGCTTCGATTTTTTGATATGTTTTTCTATCCAAGACAATTTTCTCCCAACAATCAACTCTCATATTTCCCGCAACTCCGCGCAAACTACACCCGGAGGCGATTCAATGATTCCGTGCACCGAGCAATGCATATACCAGCGCGACGGCACGTGCCGTCTGCGGCGCGCCGCGACCGGCGGCGACGGCAAAAACGCCGCCTCAAGCTGCGCGCACTACATCGAAAAGCGCGGCGGCTCCAGATAACGGGAGCCGCGCCTTTTATTTCACAATCAGATTTATCAGCTTGTTCTTCACGACAATCGTGCGCACAATCTCCTTACCGTCAACGAGCTTCGCAATCCTATCGTCCGCGAGCGCCGCGGCGACGACCGTCCCGTCGTCGGCGTCCGCCGCGATTCTTATCGTGCCCTTGAGCTTCCCGCCGACCTGCACGGCAATCTCGCGCTCCTCGTCGAGGGTTTTTGATTCGTCGAACGACGGCCACGGCGCGGTCGCCGCAGTACCCTTGAAGCCCTGCAACTCCCACAGCTCCTCCGCGACGTGCGGCGCGAACGGCGACAGCAGACTCAGCAGCGCCCTGATATCGCCGCGCGACGGCGGCGCGTCGTAGAAGTCGTTTATCAGGCTCATAAGCGTGGCGATGGCCGTGTTGAACTTCATGCTCTCAATGTCGTCGCCGACCTTTTTTATCGCGCGGTGGACGGCCTTTTCGTGCGCCGAGGAATACTCGTTTTCCTTGCCCTGCAACGGCTTTTCAGCGAGATTCCATATCCTGTCGAGAAAGCGCTTGCAGCCCTTTACGGCGTTCGACGACCACGGCGCGGCCTTTTCAAAGTCGCCGATGAACATGATGTACAGCCTAAGCGTGTCCGCGCCGAACTCGTTTACGATATCATTCGGGTTGATGACGTTCCCGCGCGACTTTGACATCTTCTGTCCGTCCTCGCCGAGTATCATGCCGTGCGACGTGCGCTTTTTGTACGGCTCCGACGTCGGCACGACGCCGATATCGTACAAAAACTTGTGCCAGAACCGCGAGTACAGCAGGTGCAGCGTCGTGTGCTCCATGCCGCCGTTGTACCAGTCCAC
>JAISKU010000038.1 GCA_031261245.1 Oscillospiraceae bacterium
AAGGCGAAAAACCTCGGGCTTATCCCCGCCTCACTCAACGGCACGGACTTCACAAAAGCGATAAATCGCGCGGAGTTCGCCGCCGTGAGCGTAAAGCTCTACGAAAACCTCTCCGGCAAGAAGGCGACAGCGCCCGCGAAGAACCCGTTCACCGACACCAGCGACCCCGAAGTGCTGAAAGCCTACAACGTCGGCATCACGTCCGGGACGAGCGCGACGAAATTCTCACCGAATGACCTTTTGACGAGAGAACAGGCCGCGACAATGCTGACCCGCGTGTACAAGGCCGCGACGATATCCGGCTGGACGCTGGCGACAGACGCGAATTTCACGCTGAAATACACCAAGCCCGCGGCGTTCGCCGACGACGCGAAAATCAGCGCCTACGCGAAGGAGAGCGTGTACTTCATGTCGAGCAAGGGCATCATCGGCGGCACCGGCAACAACAATTTCAGCCCGCGCGCCACCACAACCGCCGAACAGGCCGCCAATTACGGCACCGCGACGCGCGAGCAGTCGCTCGCCATCGCTGTCCGCGAGGTGGACAATTTGAAAGGCACCACCCCCGAGGTCGGCACGCCGACACCGACACCTACACCGACACCGACACCTACGCCTACACCGACACCGAGCGGGAATAATTCGCTTGTTGGTACTTGGGTTCCCAGACCTGAATATACAACAATAGAGTATTCAGGCGGGATTGAATTTAAGGCAGACGGCACATTTATTTGTAGTATTAATAACAACACTGGAGCGGTCAGGGGTCGAATAACGCAAAAGGGTAATTACAAAATACAGGGGGGCAATATAATCTGCACCAATGTCCTCGAAACATGGAAACAGCAGGGAGGAAGTCAAGACAGGAACTACACCGATAAACCTATTGCCGACTTAACTTGGTCTTTCTACTTTTCGGCAACAGCAGAGAATGATATTCTGGAAGGATTCTATCCGGGCTTGACATGGTTAGCCATTAACTTATTTCCTGACAATCCAAGCGATGTGGACTGGTTTACCAAAATGCAATAACTGCCGAGCAGAGAGGGCGGTAATGCGCGCATATGGGAGGTTTTGAAGATGCAATATGTTGACCTGTCCACGCCGGACGGCTTCCGTTTCGTGTTCCGCTGCGAGCGCTGCGGCGACGGCGCGGCGAGCGAGTGGTACGCGTTCAATACGGCGGGCTATAGCCCGCCGCCGTCCGGCAAGGCGCGCGAGCTGCTATGGCTCCGGCAGCACAAGGAGGCGTACGCGCGTGCGGAGAGCGAGGCGCGGTACGAGTTCAACGTGTGCCCCGTATGCGGGCGGCGCGTCTGCGGCGGGTGCTACCGCGTCACCGACGACGGCCGCGGCGATATGTGCCGCGACTGCCTGAAACAGGAGGGGAGGAATCCATGTTAAAGCCCATCACGAAGCAATACAAAGACCTGTCCACGGCCGACCGCTTCGGTTTCGCGTTCTGCTGCGACCGCTGCGGGAAGGAGTGGCGCAGCGACACATATACCTTTGACATTAACGGCTTTGAGCTGCCGATTGACGAAAAAATCCGCTCCATGCTCTGGAACCAGCAGCATGAGGAGGCGTACGAGCGCGCCAACCGCGAGGCGGGGGCGATGTTCAACCGCTGCACGGAGTGCGGCTGCCGGATATGCGACGACTGTCTGATACAGGCCGAGCTTGAAAAAGACGGCACATGCAAGGACTGCGGAGACAAAAACAATCAAATTTAGGAGGAACACAAAATGAGTACAAGGATAAACAGCAGGATAATCGCGCTCGCGCTTGCGCTGATACTGGCGCTGACCCTCGCCGCGTGCGGCGGGAACAGCGGAACAAAGCCCGACACGGGCGCGTTTAGCGGCGGCTCCACCGCAACCCCGCCCGCATCTTCCGGCGGCGGCGCGGTCACAACGCCGGACAACGGCGGCGGCGCGGCGGAGTCCGGCCTGACGCTTACCGCGCTGAGACAGCTGGCGGTGGATTTGGGCTTCGGGGTCTCGGAGCTGACGAGTATGCAAAAGGGCGCGTACCTCAACATCGCGGACGGCTTCAACGTGGAGATCATTGAGGATTCCTACAACCCGGTGTATGAGATGAAATCGGCGGCGGACGCCGAGGACGCCGCGAAGAAGGAAAACGCGGCGGGCTACAACGTTCCCTTTGTGAGCGGCAAGTTCTACGCCTGCGTGGGCAAGGGCAACGCCACGGAGGAGGCCGCGATGAGCGAGCTTATGGACGTGGAGCCCTACGGCGGCGCGAGCGCGCCCTCCGGTGAGCTCGACAAAAAGCTTGTTCTGCCCGACGGCCAGGCGTGGATGGAGTATGGCGAGGGCGGAATGTACGCGGGATATGTCTTCCGTGACGACGGCACCTGGGACTTCTGCTGGGGCGAGCCGGGCGACGGATGGGGGAACCCGGAGCAGGGCAAATGGAAAATCGAGGACGGTATTCTGATGCTTACCGGGGATTTCGGCACACTGCAATACAAATACAAAATATCCGGCGGCACATTGACCTTAGAAGAAAGGTATGACCCCGACGAGTACGTGACCTACACGCAGCAACCCATTCCCACAACGTAACCAAGCGCGGGAACGCGCAAACAAAATTTTTGAGGAGGATTTACCATGAAAACCAACAACACACGCAGGCTTCTCACCCTCGCGCTGGCGCTTTTAATGTGCCTGTCACTGATTCCCGCCGCGCTCGCGGCGAGTACGCTTGTCCTCAACGTGGACAAAACAATCCTTGAACCCGGCGAGGGTTTCACGACCAACGTGTCCGGCATAGGCTCGAACGACAACCCCAACAACATCATCTGCGTGGCCATGTGCCCTGTCGGCGAGCCTTATCACGCCAACATCTATGGTTACGATTTCGACCTCGAAAAGGGAACAAATTTCCTGTGGCATCGCGGCACGGGGACATCGCCCGATCGTTACTGGGTAGCGCCTAACAATGCGGGGAGATATGAGCTGCGCCTGTTCGCGAACGGCGAAAAACCCGCCGAAACCTTGGTCATGACGATTGAGCTAATCGTCGGTGGCGGTGGCGCGGCACCGACACCCACACCGACGCCAACGCCCACAACACCACCGGCCTCCAACAATCCGTGGAGCAAAGCGTCCTCGTGGGCGGTGCCGGAGCTTGAAAAGGCGAAAAACCTCGGGCTTATCCCCGCCTCACTCAACGGCACGGACTTCACAAAAGCGATAAATCGCGCGGAGTTCGCCGCCGTGAGCGTAAAGCT
>JAISKU010000039.1 GCA_031261245.1 Oscillospiraceae bacterium
CTGTTCGGGAAGCCGCCGTAGGCCGCGATTTGCAGGACGTTGATATTCCCCGCCTGACCGCTTGCCGGTTTTATGCGCGTGTACCCGATTTGCGAGCCGTGGAAGTGGCCGGACGCCGCGCCGCCTTCCGCGTTCTTTGACACCTCGAGCTTCCACGGGATTATTCCGACGACGTCGGAGGGCAGATTCGCGACGGCGGTGTAGGCCGCGCCGGCCTTTAGGCCGTAAATGCCGCCCGTTTTCCGGACGAGCCCGGAGGAGTTGTACACGTCCACCGTGACGTCCTCCCTGGCGGTGTAAATCCCGCTCGCGTCCGAGTCGATGTACAGCTTGACGTCATACGTCGTCGTGAGGGGCGTCGCGTCTGTCGAATCGCTGATTTTGAACGCGTAGCGCAGCGGGGAGACGCCCGTCGGGGAGGTCATGTTGACGTACGGCGCGGGGAACGAGGACAGCTCAAGCGTCGGCTTCGACAGCGAGATGTGGTTGAGCAGGTCTGTCCTGCGCGCCGCGATCTCACTGACGCGGAACAGATTCTCTCTCGCGAGATTCGCGCTCATGAAATCATACAGGTGCGTGCAGTTGTCCACGCGCGCGTCCGTCAAATCGTCCGCGAACACTATCGGATAGCCCGCGGCGGCAAACTGCGTCAGCGCGTCCCGCTTGCTCGCCGAAATGTCGTTTCCGGGGTAGCGGAAATTGCGCGAGGAGGCGGCGTCGCCCGTTGCGATGGCGCGCGCGGCGCCCGTTCCGGTGTAGTCGCTTGTCAGCAGCCCGCCGAGGATTGCGCCCGTCGTGCGAACAGTGTCGCCGATGTTGTAGTACAGCAGACCGTCCATCACGTCGTCGTTGAAGTTTGTCTCGCCGCCGGTCAGCGCAAAATGCGCGCGCGAAGCGCCGAAGTAAATCAGCTCGTAGCTCTCGCCGAGATCCTCAATCCTGCCGTTGAGCTCCGCCGTGGACATCGTGGTGATCTTGATATCTGCCGCCTGAACAGGCCTCACATCTCCGGCCGCCGGTTGGATTTGCAGACCCGACAGCCAGTCGGCGACGACGGCGGCCGTCAGGCGCGTACCCACCGCGTCGCCGAGGTTGTAGCGCGGCTGTACCTCGAGCACACGCACCTGCGTCAGCGGCTTCGCGGAGCGCTCTCCGCGCGCGTTGAGTATATGGCGAATCGAGGTGGCGAGCGTGATCCTGTTTTCAAGCTGCGGCACGAGATTCCCCGCGACCCGGCGCAGCAGATTTTCATACGCTATCGCGTCGCCCACGGCCTTGAACGCCGTTGCGTCAAGCGGCGTCGTGTGAAATCCGGTCGTCAGCAGCTCGCCGCCCCAACTGAGCGCGCTCCCCTCCACGCCGTCCGCGCCGCCGGTGAAAATCACGGGGAGCTTATTCGCGATTGCGGCGGCGACGGCCGCGTCGCCGATGCAGTCCGACGGCAGCACCGCCAAATCGTAGTAGGCGATATTTTCCGGCAGGGAGGCCGCCGTCGCGACCTCATAGCTGACGCTGCCGTACTCGGCGTCCAGCACGTACCGCGTGAACCAGTCGTCGCTCGTGAATCCGCCGGTGTACCGAACCTTGTCATAGGTGATTGTAATCGCGTTTTCGCCGCCGAACGCGACGTCGTGGCCGCCCGCGCCGGGCGTGAGCGCAAAGCGCGTCAAATCCGGCATTTCGACGATGTAACCGTCCGCGTGCGGCGCGTAGCCGTAGCCGCCCGCGAGGTAGTAGACTTTTTCGCCCCCCGCAGGTATCGGCGCGGTGTCCGTAGGCGCAATGGACGAAATCTCCGGTGCGGTGTAGTAGTTGTTCGCGAACGCGGCGTCGTCAAACCCGGCGCCGCTTGTCAGCGCGTCAATTATGACCTGCAAGCTGCCGTAGGTGGTGACGTACACGAAATCGCCGTCAATTTTCTCATAAATTGCGGTGCTCGCCTCGAGTCCTACGGCCGCGCCGAGGTCGGTCTGCGCAAACGCGGAGTCCGTGAGCGCGTAGTAATACCGCGCGCCCGCGCCGCTTCCCGCGACGAGA
The DNA here is from genome assembly GCA_031261245.1 of Oscillospiraceae bacterium. Taxonomy (GTDB): domain Bacteria; phylum Bacillota; class Clostridia; order Oscillospirales; family Oscillospiraceae; genus JAIRRO01. Next base: position 2,038 of record JAISKU010000039.1, read on the forward strand.
TACCCGCCCGTGAGAACGTGCGTGCCTATCTCGCCGCCGGAGGTGAGCCGGTACGTCCTTGCGGCGCTGTAATCGCCGGTGTGCGCGGCGTTCACGGTTGCGACGCCGTAAAGCTCCCGCGACTCCGCCGGAATCGTCAGCAGGGAGGAACCGGAGAGCGCTTCCCAATAATACGCCTCGGTGTACGGCGTGACGGTATACGGTACGGGCGAGCCGGTCAGAACCGGAATACTGCCGAGCTCCGCCGCAATCGCCGCCGCGCGCTCCTCCTTTGTCGCTGTGCCCCTGATCAAATCCTCGAAATTCGCATGCGTGTACGTGTAATATTTCAGCCGCGGATTGTCGCCGACCTCGAGAATCCGGAACGGGCGCGACGCGAGCTCGAGCTTGATCTCCTCGATTACCGGCAGGGAGGCGGCGCTCGCCGTCGTCCCCACAGGCAGCGCGATCAAAAGCGCGGCCGCCATCGCGAGGATGAGCAGCAGCGCGCAAACGCGCGCCGTTATTTTTTTGCCTGCGGTCATAATTTGCTCCTCTCTGTCGCCCTATGTGACGTTCTCGTTCCTCAGCGCGATGACCTGCCGCGCGCTGTACGTGTCGCCGCCGCGCGCGAAGGTCGCGGAGACGGTCACGGACTTGAGGAACGCCCCGACGTCGGTTTTGTCGGTGAGCTCCACGTCGAAGCTCTCCACGTGCGACGCGAGCAGGTCGCCGTTATAGGTGATCGTGTCGCCCGTTTTTGTGAAAATGTGGTCGCCATCGGAGTTACGGATTGTCAGCGCGGCTCCGTCAAAAGCGATCGTGCCATTCGCGTCCACGACGTACTCCCTGATCTGCGCCATCACGATTTGCGATTGCAGCTGCAAGGAAATATCGTCCGAAACCCTGCGGTACAGGTTGCCCGACGCGACCATGAGGCCGAGCATGATCAGCGACACAATCGCGAGCAGCGCGAACGCGACGACGAGCTCAATCAGCGACATGCCGCGCTTGTCGCGCGCGACGCGACCCGTCATGACGTCACCCCGTGTCTGCCCGTCGAGGTGATAATCGTGACCGTGTACGTCCTCGCGCCCGCCGAAAAGGAGATTTCCGCGTCGCTGCCGGGCTTCAGCCCGCCCGTCGCGCGATTGAACGACACCGTGGCGCTGTCGGGCGCGATGACGACGCCGCGCGACCCGAGAATTTCGGTTTCCACGAGGTTCGCGCCCTCGTAATAATCGCCGACAACGCCGCGCGCGTCCCTGTAAATCCGCACGTACACGTCGCCCGTGCGGCTCATGGAGAAAACCTTGCACTTTGCGATCAGCGAGTCCGCCGAGAACGCGGCGCGCCGCGCGCGCGCGGAGAGCAGCGGCGCGAGCGACGAGGTGACTATGCCGACGAGAATCCCGAGAAGCGCGATCACGACGATGAGCTCAATGAGGCTGTAGCCCCTGTTGTCACGCCTCATGGCGCCACCCGCATTTCGTTCTTCGTCCAGTTTTCGTAGTACACGAGCTCGTTGAGGTTCCAGTTTCCGCCGCCGACGCTGCCTGACGCACCGACCTGATTGCCCGACATGTACTCGAGGAGCTGCCTGCCACCGGAGGATTTCGCGCGGAACGCCGCCGATGTGACGCCGCTGTGGCCGTCGGTGAGCTCAAAACCGCCCGGATTCCCGTTTATCGACGCCGAGAGCGCCACGTTCCCCTGCGCGATTATCAGCCCGTTGAACTGACGGGTGACCGCGACGCCGCCGAGCGCGACGACCACGTTGACGTCGGGGTACGCGGAGTCGATTTCAAACGCCGCGCCGCCCGCGTTGCACACAATCAGCCCGCGCACCGCGTTGTAATCGTCCTTGAATTCGACTACACCGGTGAGCGAATCGGCTGCAATCGCGGCCTTATCGACAAAGTACTCAAACGGCGCGCCCGCGGCGCTGCGGCTCTTACTGAGCGTGGAGACGAGGCTCGCGTACTGCGTGCCGTAGCTCATGCCGGGCGCGGCTGCGCCTCCGGTGATGGTGTAGCCGCCGCCGCTGAAGCTGTAGTACACGCAGTCGGACTTGACCGCGCCCGCCGCGTCGGGATTGATGAGCGAGGGGTCGGTGCGGTCGAAATACTGCCGCAAATACTCCTGAACTGCCGCGTTGTTGTCAGAATAGTATTTTTTGAAATACTCGTCGCGGTGCGCCACAGTGTCAAACGTCAGGAAGCCGTGCAGGAGCTGATTCGCGCCGAGAGTGGAGAATCTCCACTCCACGGACGCGTGGTTGTCTGCCAAAAACGCCGCGTCAACGGTTATGCCCTGAAACGGGGGAGCGGTGGCGGCGCTGCCCATCGAGCTCGCGTCGTAGACGCCGGGATTCGCGACGCCTCCGCCGCCGACGGTTTTTGACAGATATCTGTCCGGCACGAGGAACGCCGCCTGATCGCCCTTTACGGAAATTGAGCCCGACATCGGAATGTCGGCGGCGACGCTGTCGCCGCCCGTGACAAAGCTCCGCCCCGCGAGCACGAGCGACGCCGCGTTTTTCAGGTTGAGAATCGCGTCCCTGCCGTTTACGATGACGGAGCTGCTTCTGCCGCTATCCGTATCGCTGTCGCCGAAGCCGAAATAGTTGCCCTCAAGCGTTGCGCGCGGCGCGATGCCGGTGAGCTCCAAGTCGTCCGCGACGTGGACGGAGCCGCTGCCGGTTATGTTCAGCGTCCCGCCGTTTACGACAATGCGGTTGACCCACACGTCCGCGTTTGCGCCGATGGACAGCGTCCCGCCGACAGCGTAATTGCCGGAGCTGCCGCCGACAGCGCCGCTTATCACGCGCCAGGAGTCAAGCGCGAGCGCCGTGCCGCCCGGCACCGAGATATCGCCCGCGTAGACGTTGCCCTGCACGGTGAGTGCGGTGTTCGCCGTGGTCAGCGAGTTGTTCGCGACGATGATGTAGTTGTTCAAAAGCTCCTGCCGTCCCGAGGTCTGCGCCTCAAACGGCGGCGCCGCAATCACAAAATCGGTGTATATCTCGTTGTAGTAGCCCTTTTCGTCGGTGAAGGTCACGGGATTTGTGTATCTGAACAGCTTCGCGTCGCCGTCGTACGCGGCGGCGGGAATCGCGGCCGAAACCTCGCCGATAAACGTCGATTCAAACACCGCCTCGGCCGCCGTGTACTGCGTCAGCGCGGCGGTGTACGCCTTGTCGATCGCCGACGAGACGAGATTTTGAATTCTCGCGCGCTCCTCCTCGAGCTTTGTCTCCGTGGCGTAGAAGTTCCCGCGCGTGGCCCTGTCGGCGGATTTTATCTGCGCGTTCATGTACGCCATGTACAGCAGAGTGACGCCGAGCATCGCGACAAAGGCGACGGTGACGATTACCGTCACGAGGCCGGAGCCGCGATTATTTCCGCGAAAACGTTTTCTCATATCACTCACCGCCGCTCTCGGGGAATATGAGCTTCGTGCCGGTCAGCGTGACGGTTGCGGCGTCCGCGTTGTCGGTGAGCGTGACGGCGATATTGTACAGCCGATCCGCCCGCGTCTTGTTGCCGACGGTCAGGCCGAGCGCCGCCGCGGTCGGAATCACGCTGCCGCTGCGCAGATGCCGCTCATTCGTGTACTGCTTTGACGGGGAGGACGGGGTGAGCAAGGAAACGATGCCGGTCTCGATATTTGAGCCGACAGTTGCCTCTGTCGCGGTGCCGTAATGCTGCCGGAGCGTGATTCTGCCACTCGAGGCGGCGATATACGCCGCGTCGAGCGCGGTGAGCGCCGCCTCATCGCCGAGAAGCGCGAGCATGGCCGCGTCGGGCTTCTGCTTCACGAGGTAGAAGCTCAGACCCCCGCCGCCGAAGGTGACGTTGTCCGCGCCGCCCATGTTGTTGTTTATTACAATCCTGTCGCCCGCGCCGCCGTACAGCGGATAGTAGAACAGATACACGGCCGCGTCCCTCGCGAACGACATCGGATAGCCCGCTTCAGACCACGTTTCACCGCCATAGGCGTAGCTGTAGGCGCTCTCGAGCAGGATATTCGCGCCGCTTTCGGACACGTCAAACGTGATGACGCGCGAGAGCCCCGCGAGAACGGCCGGCGCGGCGACGGGCGCGGCGGACGCTTCCACGAAATACGAAATCGCGGCGAAGTCGGGGTTCGTCTCCTTGCCGTAGCTGATCGCGTTCTCGGGGTAGCTCACGACCGCCGCGTCGTTGACGCCGCTGCCCGTGACGGGTGCGAACGTGATATCGTTGACGGTGTAGGTGCGTGTGCCGTAGGTGTATGGGCTCGCGATTCCGGCAATCGCGGCCTCAACGCCCGCCAAATCGCGCTCCGCCTTGATTGTCTCGAGAATGTTCGCGGCGGCTATCGTCGCGGCGTCCATGATGCGCGTCTTGCGCGCGGCGTTCGCGGAGGTGAGAAAGGCGTGCAGCAGGGGAGCCGCAAGGATTCCGAGAATCACCACCGACACAATCAGCTCAAGCAGCGACAGACCGCGGTTGTCGTTCTTTTTCACCGGCTCATCACCGTTCCGAACGGGTTGCCGTTCCCGTACGCGCCGTCGGGCACCACGGTCGGCGCGTACACGTAGCTCCCGTCCGTGATAAACACCTTACTGAGCGTCACGGTGCCGATCAGGCCGCCGCGCACCGAGTCGAACGTGACCGAGAGGCTGTCGAGGAGCGTGCGGTCGGGCGTGGCGTTGATTATGTCAATCGCGTCCTTTAGCGCGGCGTAGGTCATCTGCGAATTCAGGGTCATCGAGACGGAGTAGGCGCGGTACGCGACCGCGGCTCCGTCCGCGCCGGGAGCCGAGAATTCCGACACGGGCACGGGCTCCGCGAACGTCGCGGACGCGATGTCGAGCGCCGCCTCGCTCTCGAGCATGACCGCGTACATAATCAAATCCTCCGTGCGAACCTGCCGCGCGTAACCCGCGAGCTCGCTTGAAATCAGCGCGGAGCGGTCGCGAATGCCCGCCTCGTATTCCGGGAGCTCCGCCAGATACGCCTGAAGCGTCGCAAGCCTCGGGCGGAGCGCCTCCGTGCCCGCGTCGAGCGCGTCGGCGGCTGCGGTGAGCCTTGAAAATACGAGGAAATAGACCGCGAGCGTGATCAAGAGCCCGAATACCGTTAGCAGCAGATTGATATCGCGCTTGGAAATACCGCCTATCACTATCGCGCGCCCCCTTCCGACGCCGCGAGAAGCGGCGCGAGCGGCCTGTACGCGCAGGTTATCGCGAAGCTGACCGCCGGGACGCCCGTCCCGTCCTCCGTCACGGATATCGACGGCAGGGTGAGCGCGGCGATGCTCTCAAAGCTGCGCAGCTGCACCATGACGCGCGCCACGTCGGACTTGCGCGGCACGCTCGCCGTCATCGCCACGCCGTCGCGCGAGCAGACGGCGGACAGCACGAGGATTTCACGCGGCAGCTTCAGCTCAAGCTCGCTGAGAAACGCCGCGAGGTTGTCGTTCGGCGAGGAGGTCAAAGCCCGCACGTTCAGTATCGCGTCCGCGCCCGCGACATAGGACAGATAGCTGTTGTAAACCGGCTCCGTGTACTCGAGCGCCGCGATATCCGCGAGCATCCCGGCGTTCGCGCCGCGAGAATCGCGCCACCGCGAGCAGCCGAACCACGTCAGCGCGCCGGAGGCGGCGAGCAGTACCGCGAGCCCCGCGACGCCGATTTTGAGCGACGCCTCACGCCCGGAGGCGAACCGCGCAGCCTTTTTCTTCGCCTGCGTGAAGCGCGCGGGGAGCAGATCCGGCGGCGCGAGGAGCGCGCCCGCGCAGTCGATAAACGGCAGCGCCCCGCGCGCGTCCCGAAACCGGCTCTGCGCCTCGGGCAGCTCGTCCATATAGACCGTGTTGTGACCCGTGGCGGACGCAACCGCCTCGCGCAGGCGCAGCAGCCGCCCGAGCGGCCCGGTCAGCACGATGTTCTCAACAGGTGTGTCCGCGTAATTTGACGTGAAGTAGTCGAGACTGCGCGCGATGCCCGTCGAGAGCCGTCCGAGGCTCGCCAAAATATCCGCCTCGTCGAGAACGCCGAGCGCCTCGGCCTCCCGCTCCGGATCCGACAGCGCGCGGTAAGCGTCGAGGTAACGGTCAGTCCCGCCGCCCAAGACCGACAGAAACTCCTCAAGCAGCTCGCCGCCTCCGTAGGTCAGCGTGCGCTGTAACAGCAGACTGCGCCCCTCCATAAACGTCAGGTACGTAGAGCCGTGGTTCACGTACACGTACAGGTTCACGCCCGGGGCGTCAATCGCCCTGTAGACGTTGTACTCCGCGTTGCCCGCGTAGTCGATAGCCCGGATTTTCAGCTCCGCCGCTGCCGCGAGCCTGAAATACCCCTCGAGCAGCGCGAGCGGCGCCGCGTAAACCATGACGCGCGTCCGACTCTCGGCGTCGCCGCTCTCACCGAGCACCGTGTGGGCGATGTGGTATCCGGAGAGGTTAACGGGGAAGTAGTCGGCGGCGTTCGTGCGCACTATCTCCGCGAGCCGTGACGCCTTCACGGGCGGCAGCGACACCTCGCGCGTCGCGATGCGCCCGGACGCTATGACGAATGTCGCCGCCGTCGCCCTGACCGAGTTCGCGCGCAGCTGCGCCGTCAAAAACGCCGCGAGCTCCTCCGGATTCGCGAGCTGCCCGTCGGTTACCGCGCCCTCCGGCGTCGGCAGCATGAGCCTGACGGGCGTTTTCCCGTCGCGCCACACGCGTGTGACGCGCTCTCCGAGCTCTATTACAAGACCGTTACTCATTCTCCGCTCTCCTTTCTCACCGCCCGATAAGCCCGAGATACCATGAAATTGCGCGCTCCCCGAGAAGCATCGCGAGCGCCATACCGGCCGACAGGTACGGCCCGAGCGCCAGCGCGCGCTCCGCCCCGGAAATTCGCATACGCGCGAGGTGAATCGCCGCGCCGAGCACACAGCCCGCGAAGAAGCCGAGCACTACGAGCCGCCACCCCAAAAACAGTCCGCACGCCGCGAGAAGCTTCAAATCCCCGCCGCCGATCGCGCGCCCGCCTGACGCGAGATACACAATTCCGAGCGGAACCGACACCGCGACAGCGCCGACAATGTAGGGGGCGGCGTCCCCGACGCCCCGCACCCCCGTTTCCGGGGAAATCAACGCGACGGCAATCCGCAAAATCCCGCATACGCCGATAAACACGTTGAACACGGGCGGAATCTCACGCGTGCGCGCGTCGATGACGGACAGTCCGAGCAGCGCCGACAGGACGGCACATTCGAGCGGCAGAAACGCCGTGAAGCCGCGGAATACGGCGGCGAGCACCCACAGCGCGGCGTTCGCAGCCTCGACAAGCGGGTACTGCGCCGATATCCGCGCCCCGCAGCCGCGGCAGCGGCTCCGCAGGGAAATCCACGAGAGGACGGGAATCAGCTCAGGGGGGCGCAGCCGTCTATCGCACCCCGGGCAGTGCGACGGCACGGTCACAACGCTCTCGCCCGCCGGTATCCGCAATATGCAGACGTTTAGGAAGCTTCCGCACAGCAGTCCGGACAGGGCGAGAACGACCGTGCCGGCAATTAGCCCCAAGCGCCCGTGACGGTGCCGCCGACGCCGACAGTCACGTTGATTGTATAGACGTCATCGCCGGGAGCCTGATGCTTTTTTGAGGAAAACGCCGGCACGGTTCCGATAGAGGTCGCAAGCTCCGTCTGAAGCGCGGCGACGTCGCTCGTGGGAGGCCCGCCGCCCGCCACGACGACGGTAGTTCCGGTGGTCGGAATGTCGTTGTAAATTGTCTCGTCGGCAATGGCGATCTGGACGGCGCGGAGAACCTCGGCGGCGGCCGATTCATCCTTCTGAATACGGGAATTCTCGACGTACTTGATAAACTGCGGGGCGAGGACGGCGACGAGAACGGCCATTATCGCGATGACGATGATGAGCTCGACAAGCGAGAAGCCCCTGCTGTCGCGCTTTGTGGCGCTAATGCGCCGTGTGAGTGCTTTCATTTTGGTTGCCTTCTTCCTAAAAAATATATATTAGTATTTGCGCCGATTCCGTTATTAAACATGGCGGCGATTACAAGCTCTCGAGCTGTCCGTACATGTTCGCGAGCGGCAGCATGACCGACATGATTATCGTGCCGACGACGGCGGCCATGACGATGATTATTGCGGGCTCAAGCATCGCCATCAGCGACGCTGTCGCGGCCTCGGACTCCTCGTCGTAGTAGTTCGCGATGCGCGAGAGCATACCCTCGATATTGCCGGACTCCTCGCCGATTTTGAGCATCTGGTAGACGAGCGGCGGGAATATCCCGCTGCCCCGCAGCGTCTCCGACAGCGCGCTTCCCATGGACACGTCCTCGCGCGCCCCGGTAAGCGCGTCGCGGAAGTAGACGTTTGACAGCGTGTCGGCGGTGATCTCCAGCGCGTCGATGATAGGTATGCCGGAGCCGATGAGCGTGGACAGCGTTCTCGCCATGCGCGCGGAGGAGGTTTTGACGACGAATATTCTGATAACGGGCAGCTTCAGCGAGAGCTTCCCGAAGAAGTATTTGCCCGCGTCGGAGCGCGAGAAAAGCCGCAGAAGAACGACGGCGGCGACGAGGACGATTATGACAAGGTACCAGTTGCGCTGCATGAACCGGCTCACGGCGACGACGCCGCGCGTCAGCGCGGGCAGCTCGCCGCCGAGCTCGTTGAAGATGTCCTGAAACGTCGGCACGACGACGGTGAGCATGACGCCGATGACGACGACGGTGACGAGCATGATGATGATGGGGTAGATGGACGCCCGCTTGACCATGGAGCGGATTTTCGCGTCCTTCTCGTACTGCTCCGCCATGCGGGCAAACGAGTTTGAGAGGCTGCCGGAGCTCTCGCCCGCCGCGACGAGCGACACGAACATGCTTCCGAAGATTTTCGCGTGCTTACCCATCGCCGACGTGAGCGATTCGCCCGTCTCCACGTCGAGGCGAATCTCCGTAATCGCCGCCGAGAGAAGCTTGTTCTCCGTCTGCTCCGAGAGCATTTCGAGCGCGGACACGACGGGTACGCCCGCGTCGAGTATGCTCACGAACTGGCGGCAGAAAATCGACAGATCGCGCGTTTTCGGCTTTTTTTGAAAGAGGCCGGTGTTCAAATCCCGCGAGAGGACGCTCTGCGCCGTGATTGTGACGGGCAGCAGCCCGCGATTTTTCAGCTCCTGCGTCACGGCCTGCGCGGTGTCCGCCTTCAGGCTGCCCTTTTGCTCGGCTCCCGTGCCGGACAGCGCGATGTAACTGAATTCTGCCATATTTGTCACCTACTTTACATTGTGCGGGTCGTCGAGGACGCCGACACTACAATATTTTCTTTGAAAGCGTGATTCTGTCCTGCGCGAACAGCAGCGCCGTATCGGCGGAGATCTCGCCGCGCGTGAAAAGCTCATAAATCGCGTCGTCCATCGTTATCATGCCGGCTTTCCGGCTCGTCTGAATCGTCGAGGTGACCTGAAACGTCTTTGCCTCGCGTATGTGGTTGCGCACGGCGGAGTTTGCGAGCATCACCTCAATCGCCGCGACGCGCCCCGCGCCGTTGCGCCTCGGCAGAAGCTGCTGCGACACGACGCACTCCAGCACGTCCGCGAGCTGCGTGCGTATCTGCTGTTGCTGATACGGCGGGAACACGTCGATTATGCGGTCTATCGTGTTCGCCGCGCCGACCGTGTGCAGCGTGGAGAACACTAAATGCCCGGTCTCGGCGGCGGTGACGGCGGTGGCAATCGTCTCAAGGTCGCGCATCTCGCCGACGAGTATCACGTCCGGATCCTGCCGGAGCGCGGCGCGCAGCGCGTTCGCGTAGCTCTTCGTGTCGTTGCCTATCTCGCGCTGGTTGACGATAGAGCGGTTGTGCTGGTGCAGATATTCAATCGGATCCTCGAGCGTTATGATGTGACCGGGGCAGCCGCTGTTGATTATGTTGATGAGGGCGGCGAGCGTCGTGGACTTCCCGGAGCCCGTCGCGCCGGTTACGAGCACGAGCCCGCGCCGTTTCTCCGTCATCTTCACGACCGCCTCGGGAATCCCGAGCTCCTCCGGCGTCGGTATGCGCAGATTGAGGATTCGCGCGACGATCGCGGGCGAGCCGCGCTGCAAAAACACGTTCACGCGGAAGCGCCCGAGCGACGCGACGGAGTACGCGAAATCGACCTCACCGAGCTCCTTGAAGGTCGCCCTCTGGCTCGGAGATAACAGCGAATCGGACAGCGCCGCCGTGTCGGGAGAGGTCAGCACCTCATCGGACAGCGGAACAATGTCGCCGTCCACGCGGCAGGAGGGCGTGCGCCCGGGGGAGAGGTGGATATCCGACGCGCGGCGCGAGATGGCCGCGGCAATAAGCTCGTCAAAGGTTTTCATTTTCCCGCTCCTATTCAAACGCGACTTTCAGCATCTCGGCGATCGTCGTTATACCGTCCGCGACGTACTCCGACGCGCTTCGGCGGAGCGTGTGCATACCCTCGGCGGCCGCCGCGTCGCGAATCTCCTCCGTCGTCCCGCGCGCCGAGATTATGCGGCGTATGGGAGGCGTGATATCCATTATCTCGTACACGCCGACTCGCCCGTAATAGCCCGTGTCGCCGCAGAGATTGCACCCGCCGGGCTCGTACAGCGTGAGCTCTCCGTGCTCGTGAACGCCGAGCATGAGCTTTTCGGCCTCCGTCGCCGCCCTCGGCTTGCGGCACGCGGTACACAGCCGCCGCACGAGGCGCTGCGCCACGACGCCGACGAGCGAGTCCGCGAGCAGAAAAGGCTCCACCCCCATGTCGATGAGGCGCGTGACCGTCGCCGCGGAGCTGTTCGTGTGGAGCGTTGAGACGACGAGGTGACCCGTAATCGACGCCTGCACGGCGATTCCCGCCGTCTCGCCGTCGCGAATCTCGCCTATCATTATTATGTCCGGATCCTGCCGCAATATTGAGCGCAGCGCGGCGGCGAACGTCAGATTCGCCTTTGTGTTCACCTGAACCTGATT
>JAISKU010000087.1 GCA_031261245.1 Oscillospiraceae bacterium
CGAGATCGTAAAAATCGACTGTACAGGCATATTCTACCCCCTGTCTATATACGCGATGGCCGCGAACGCGGCGAGCTGTCCCTCGCCGACGGCCTTCGCAATCTGGTACGGCGGGCCCACGCAGTCCCCGGCGGCAAAAACGCCCGGTACGGACGTGGAAAAATCGTCATTCACGGCGATGTGGCCGTCGGCCGTCTCAAGACCACTGAGCAGCGTCGCCGGCGCGACGGTTCGCCGCAGCACGAACACTCCGTCGCAGGGGATACTCACGCCGTCCGCCGTCACTGACTGCACGCGGTCTACGCCGAAAATCACGACGTCGGTCGTCGTCACCTCCGTGACGTCGCAGCCGATGGAGCGCAGATACTCCGCCTCCTCCGGCGCGTCAGGAGCGAGGGAGACGACCACTACCTTTTTCCCGCGGTACAGCATCCCGTCGCACGTCGCGCAGTAGGAGACGCCCCGACCGAGCAGCTCCGCCTCGCCCGGGAACACGTGCGTCTGCACGATGCCGAGCGCGAGAATGAGCGCGCGCCCGGACTCAAACTCACTTCCGTAGCCGACGTTGATGCCGCCCGTCACGGACAGCGCGCTCGTCACGCGCCCTGAGAGAATCCTCGCGCCCGCGCCCTGCGCGTGAACCATTAGCTTCCCCGAGAGCTCCGCTCCCGAAACGCCCGGAAAGCCGGGATAGTTGTCGATTACCGGGGCCTTGAAAAGCCCGCTCTCGGTTCTGCTGTTGGAGATGACGGCTACGCTCTTGCCGCGCGCCGCGGCGGTTATCGCCGCCGACAGACCGGCCGGGCCGGAGCCGATTACGATTATGTCATACATGTGATACGCCCCCTTTTACACATAAGACGTCTTATTCAGATTATTATAGCACCGCCCATTGAAAATAACAAGAACATCGTATATAATGACACAATATTTACGGACGGAGGCACGAGATGAAGCGTTCCGAAATTAACAAAATCCTGCTCGACGCCGACGCGTTTATCGCGGAGATGGGCTTCGCGTTGCCGCCCTTCGCGCATTTCACGCCCGAGAGGTGGCGCGACCTCGGCGCGCAGTACGACGAGATCCGCGACAACATGCTCGGCTGGGACGTCACCGACTACGGGCACGGCAGCTTCCCGGATATCGGCCTGACGCTCTTCACGCTCCGCAACGGCAGCCTGACGGACGCGCGCTACACGAAGAAATACGCCGAAAAGCTGCTCATCTCCGGGGAGAATCAGGTCTGCCCGATGCACTTTCACTTCTCCAAGACGGAGGACATCATCAATCGCGGCGGCGGAACACTGCTCATGGAGCTGTGGAAATCCGCGCCGGACGGCGAAAAATCGGCGGAGCCGTTCTCCGTCTCGTTCGACGGGGAGCGCCGCAACATCGCGGCCGGCGCGGTGGTTGAGCTGCGCCCCGGCATGTCCGTCACGCTTGAGCCCTATGTCTACCACGCGTTTTGGGCGCAGCCGGGACGCGGCCGCGTGCTCATCGGCGAGGTCTCGAGCGTAAACGACGACAACACCGACAACCGTTTCTATGAGCCGCAGGGGCGGTTCCCGACTATCGAGGAGGATGAGGAGCCTGTATGGCTGCTCTGCAACGAGTATGGACGATAAAATGGACGTCACCGCGCTCGGAGAGCTCCTGATTGACTTCTCCTCCGCCGGGGAGTCCGCGACGGGTATGCGGATGTTTGAGCGCAACGCGGGCGGCGCTCCGGCAAACGTCGCCGCGGCGTGCGCAAAGCTCGGACTGCGCGCCGCGTTCGTCGGCAAGGTCGGCGACGACCTGCACGGGCGGTTCCTGAAAACCGCGCTGGAGCGCGAGGGCGTCGATACGCGAAACCTCATCATGGACAGCGACAACCCCACGACGCTCGCGTTTCTCGTGGCCGGCCCGGACGGGGAGTGCGAGTACAGCTTTTACCGCGACGGCGCGGCGGATCTGAAGCTGCGCGGGGACGAAATCGACGCGCGGCTGATAAAAAACTCAAAAATCCTACAGCTCGGCACGCTCTCACTCACTGCGGAGCCGTCGCGCGGCGCGACGCTGCACGCCGCGCAACTCGCAAAAAACTCAGGCGTGATCGTCGCCTGCGATGTGAACTACCGCCCGTCGCTGTGGAAAAACGTTGACGAATTCCGCGCGCGCTCGCGCGAGCTCCTGCGGTTCGTCGATCTGCTGAAAGCCTCGGAGAGCGAGGCGGAAATCCTCACGGGAGCCGCCTCGCCGGAGGAGTCCGCCGCCGCGCTGATGTCGGCCGCCGACCTCAGCGCCGTCGCGGTCACGCTCGGGGAAAACGGCTCGTACGTGCTGACAAAACGCGGCGGCGCGCGCGTCCCGGCGCTCTCGGCGAACGCGATTGACACCTCCGGAGCCGGCGACACGTTCTGGGCGGGCTTTCTGTTCTCTCTGCTGCGCTCGGAGACGCGCTTGCGCGATATAAACGCCGAAAACGCCGCCTCGTTCGCGCTGTTCGGCGCCGCCGCCGCGAGCATAGTCGTCGAGGCGCGCGGCGTGATCCCCGCGCTTCCGACCTTGGCGCAAGTGAAAGAACGATTGTAGGGGCGCGCACTGCCTGTGCCCAGAGGGGTACGCGTCCGCAAAAGGAGAATACAAATGTTCACGATTGACGATATCGGCGCGATGCTCGACGACCTCGCGACAGAGCTGCCGCAGGAGTTCTACAACGAGCTCAACGGCGGTGTGAACCTCCTGCCGGAGACGAAGATGTACGACGACCCTCGCGCGGGAGAGCTGTACATCCTCGGGGAGTACCACCACGACGTTATGGGGCGGTATATCGTGGTCTACTACGGCTCGCTCATGGTGAAATACGAACACTGCACGGCGGCGCAGATGCGCGAGAGCCTGCGCAAGCTGCTGATTCACGAGTTCACGCACCACCTCGAATCGCTCGCGGGGGAGCACGGGCTCGAGGATAAGGACGAGGAGCGTCTTGAGGGGTACAGAAACACATAAAGAGTTTG
>JAISKU010000091.1 GCA_031261245.1 Oscillospiraceae bacterium
AGCCTCTCGGCCCCCGCGACCTCGCTGTTTTCGACGAGACTTTGCATACAAAGCTGCGCAACCTCGCCGTCCTCCCCTTGAAGCGTCCGCTTCTCGTCGTCAGTCAGATGAACCATGTCCTACCTCCCGCATATATTAATTTATTATTCCGCAAAATTCATTTCCGCTTGAAAACCGCGCGTAAAGATGCTTTAATAAAACGACCTGACAACCATTATACATAATTCCCCGCGCTTTTCAACAATTTTTTGAAATATCCTCCCCCGCGCGCAAAAAACAAAAGGAGAAAACTCCCGATATGAAGCTCAAGGACAGCTTTCACCCCTACGCGCTCGTCACAATCCTGTTCTGGTCGCTCGCCTACGTGTTCACGCGTCTGGCGCTGCGGTATTTCTCCGCATTCTCCCTCGGCTTTCTGCGCTACCTCGTCGCCTCGTGCGCCATGCTCGCCGTGGCGCTCATCACAAAAATGAAGCCGCCGAAAAAAGCCGATATCCCGTGGTTTGCCGCCTCGGGCGCGCTCGGCTTCTTCCTGTACATGATCTTCTTCAACAAGGGCACGGAAACCGTCACCGCCGCCACGGGCAGCGTCGTCATCGCCACCGTCCCCGTCATAACCGCGCTGCTCGCCCGCGTCATCTACCGCGAAAAACTAAGCCGCCGCAAGTGGCTCGCGATAGCCGTCGAGTTCTCCGGCGTCGTCGTCCTCACCCTCCTGGACGGCTCCCTGACGGTAAGCCCCGGACTTCTCCTCCTGTTTCTCGCGGCGCTCTCGCTCGCCGCGTACAACCTCCTGCAACGCAGACTCACCTCGTCCTACTCCGCGCTCCGGACCTCCGCGTTCGGCATCTTCGCGGGGACTATCCTGCTCGCCGTGTTCGCCCCGGCCGCCGCGTCGGAGGCGCTCGCCGCCCCGCCGGTACAGCTCTTCTACGTCGCCGTGCTCGGGGTTTTTTCGAGCGCCGCGGCCTACGCCGCGTGGTCACAGGCGTTCGCGAAGGCCGCGAACACCTCGTCCGTCAGCAATTACATGTTCGTCACGCCGTTTTTGACAAGTCTGCTCGGCTTTCTCCTCGCCGGGGAGACGCCCGCGCTCTCCACCGTCACCGGCGGCGCGATAATCCTCCTCGGTATGCTGATTTTCAACCTCTCCCCCCGCGCCCCGGCAGGCAAATAGGCGTATTCCCAATATTTTAGGACTTCCCCTCCGCCCCTCCGTGCTGTATCATTGTATCCTGCGGAGGTGCCTGTTATGAACGTCACGCCCATAGGCAACGGCAACTATTACATAGAGATTTCCGGCGAGGAGCTGCGCGACTCCGACGTCGCGGAGCTCCTGCGCCGCGGCGCGCCCGGCCTCCCGGACGACGCGTTTTATGAGATATTCCCCGGCGCTGACGGGGCGCTCGTGTTCGCCCGCGCGCGGCGCGGCGCGCCCGCGTTCTTCCTCTTTCCGGATATTGAACCCATCATTCAGGCCGCGCGCCGGTGCGACGGTGACTGCATAACCTTCCTCGCGCACATCGGCGGGGCGTACTGTCTCATCTACTACCCGTGGGATCTGGAGCCCGCGCCCGGCGCGCTGTTTGAGTTCGGCGGCGGCTCCGCGCCCTGCCACCCCGACTACGCGCGCCACATCGCGGAGCACGGCAAGCTCCTCCTCGGCCCCCGCGCCCTCGGCGACCTGCGGCGGCTCTTCGCGTAAAAAAACGCCCGGCTCTCGCCGGGCGCTTTCCCTATTTGTCCGAAATCTCGACGTGCCCGCTCTCCAAACTCCGCGCCACGTCGATTATCCTCTGGTTGCGGCTGCCGCGCCACCGCAGCTCAAGTGAGCGCTCCGCGAGCTCAAACCGCCCGTCCACGAGCACGTCCGTCAGCTCTAAAAGCCGCCGCGCCGCGTCGCCGAGCGCCGCGAGCTCCTCGAACACATACCCCGTGTACGTCCAGACGTTCAGTCCCGCGTCCTTTGCCGCCCCGGCGAGCTCGGCGCACTCCGCCGCCTGCGCGAACGGCTCCCCTCCGGACAGCGTAAGCCCGTCGGTCAGCGGATTTGAGAGCATCTCGCGTATAATCTCCGCCGTCGCGCGCTCCTCGCCGCCGCCCGGGTCGTGCGTCTCCGGGTTGTGGCATCCCTCGCACCCGTGCGGGCACCCCTGCGTAAACACGGTAAATCTCAGCCCCGGCCCGTCCACTATCGAATCCTGCACCGTCCCGGCAATTTTCATATGTACTCACCTCACAGCAAGAAGCCGTAATCCGCGCGGCAATCTACAACCGCGTCAACATAGACTCTCATATTCTCGTTATCCACGACATACAACGCCAGATAATTACCCGAAAACATCATCTTGCGGTATTTCTTCGGCGGCACGCCGTCGATGTCAAGCCACGGATATCTCTCCGGAAACATCGCCAGCGCGTCCGATTGCTTTACATACGTTTCAACCATCGCGTCCGCGGCGCGCTGACTGACATTAGACAGAAAATCTGCGTGGGAATATAATTGTTCCCACGCATTATTTATTGTAACGACCTTATACCGCTTTATTTCGTCCGGCATACGCTTTTTTCTTTGCCACTTCCGCGCGCCATTTCGCCAGAACCTCGTCCGGCGTATACCCCGGCACGCCGTTCTCACGGTCGCGCTCCGCCTCCGCGAGCATTTCGGCGAGCTTGCGCTCGCTTTCGCGGCGCTTTTCGTCCTTGATTTCCATACTGTTACCTCCGGCAAAAAACTCTGCCGTTATTATAACCCCCGGCGGCGCGAAAGTCAACTATATCCCGTGCTTTACCCTGTCCTTCTCCTCGGCCCTCTTCCCGTCGTTGAACCGCTCCAGCGTCCCGACGAGGTAGCCCGTAATCCGCCGTATGCGCTCGAATCCCACCGGCCCGTCGCGCTCGACGCGCCCGCACTTCGGGCAAGTGTCGCCGATTATGCCCGTGTGTCCGCACACAGGGTCGCGGTCAACGGGGTGGTTCACGCTGCCGTAGCCGATTCCCGACTCCTTCATGCAGCGTATCACCTTCTCAAACGCCTCGAGGTTGCCGAGCGGGTCGCCGTCCATCTCGATGTAGCTGATGTGACCGGCGTTCGTCAGGGCGTGGTACGGCGCCTCAATCTTTATCTTCTCAAACGCGCTTATCGGGAAATACACCGGCACGTGAAAGCTGTTCGTGTAGTAGTCGCGGTCTGTGACGCCGGGTATCTCGCCGAATTTCTTCTTGTCTATCTTCACGAACCGCCCGGACAGCCCCTCGGCGGGCGTCCCGATGAGGGTGAAGTTCAGCCCGCGCTTCGCGCTCTCCTCGTCCATCCTGCGCCGCATGTGGGAGATTATCTCAAGCCCGAGGTTCTGCGCCTTTGCGCTCTGCCCGTGGTGCTCGCCGATAAGCGCGAAAAGCGCCTCCGCGAGCCCGATGAACCCGACGGTCAGCGACCCGTGTTTGAGCACCTCGCGCACCTCGTCGTCCCACGCGAGCTTCTCCGAGTCAATCCAAACCCCCTGCCCCATCAGGAACGGGTAGTTGTACACGTGCTTGCGGCACTGAATCTCAAAACGCTCCAGCAGCTGGTCAATCACGAGGTCAAGCTTGTGGTCAAGATCCTCGAAGAACCGCGCGAGGTCGCCGTGCGCCTTTATGCCGAGGCGCGGGAGGTTTATCGACGTAAACGACAGGTTGCCGCGCCCGTTGCATATCTCGCGCTCCGGGTCGTACGTGTTGCCGATGACGCGTGTGCGGCACCCCATGTACGCTATCTCCGTCTCCGGCGTGCCCTTGTAGTAGCCCGCGTTGAACGGCGCGTCGAGGAACGAGAAATTCGGAAACAGCCGCTTCGCGGAGCACCGGATCGCGAGCTTGAACAGGTCATAGTTCGGGTCGCCCGGGTTGTAGCTCACGCCCTCCTTGACCCTGAATATCTGTATCGGGAAAATCGGCGTCTCGCCGCCGCCGAGCCCCGCCTCCGTTGACTCCAGAAGGTTTTTCACCACCATGCGCCCCTCGGGCGACGTGTCCATGCCGTAGTTTATCGAGGAGAACGGCGTCTGCGCCCCGGCGCGGCTGTGCATCGTGTTCAGGTTGTGGATAAACGCCTCCATCGCCTGATACGTCGCGCGATCCGTCTCCTTGACGGCGTGATAGTGCGCCGTTTTTTGCAGCTTTTCTATCTCCTCCGCGCCGAACGCCGCCTCGAGCCTCGGCTTCTCCGCCGCGAGATAGTCCTCTGCGTTCTCAAGCGTCGGAACAAGTCCCGTCTCGTCCCCTATCGCCTTGATAATCTCCCGCAGCTGCGCGTCCGGGTCGTCAATCTCCTTGAACATCATAAGCGCCTTCGCGAGATTCTGCCGGTACAGCCTGATAAACGTCTTGCGCACGCCCTCCGCCATGCCGTAGTCGAAGTTCACGATGCTCTGCCCGCCGTGCTGGTCGTTCTGGTTCGACTGTATCGCGATGCAGGCGAGGGCCGCGTAAGACTGAATGTCGTTCGGCTCGCGCAGCGTCCCGTGTCCCGTCGAAAAGCCGTTCTTGAACAGCTTTATGATGTCTATCTGCGTGCACGTAGTCGTCAGCGTGAGAAAATCGAGGTCGTGGATATGGATATCCCCGTCGTTGTGCGCCCTCGCGTGGTCGGGGTTGAGCACAAACATGTTGTAGAACTGCTTCGCGCCCTCGCTGCCGTACTTTAGCATCACGCCCATCGCCGTGTCCCCGTCGATGTTCGCGTTCTCGCGCTTCACGTCGGAATCCCGCGCGTCGGCGTAGGTGATCTCCTCGAACGTCTGCATGAGGCGCGTGTTCATCTGCCGGCGGCGGTTGCGCTCGTCGCGGTAGAGGATGTACGCCTTCGCCGTCGTGACGTAGCCGTTGTCCATGAGCACCTTTTCCACCACATCTTGAATATGCTCCACCTCCGGCGATACGTTGCCCTCGAGCTCGAGCACCGCCAGAACCTCCTCCGCGAGGCCGGCCGCGAGCTCCTCGGAGCCCGTCCTGTACGTCGCGTTAAACGCCTTGACTATCGCGCCCGATATCTTCGCGAGGTCAAATTCCGCCGTTCTCCCGTCCCTTTTCTTGATTGCGGTAATCGCCACCTGGCGTTTTCCCGCGCCGTCCTTCGTCTCTATCATGTCGCATCTCCTCGCCACAACATATTGTATCTGCTTATCTTTCGTAGCACGGAATATAGTATCCCATCTTCCCCCGCTTGTCAACCCAAAAAACGCAATATTCCCGAATTATTTTTTTATTGTGTTTTTCCCGTAACGCTGTTACAATGAATAAGCTTATTTCCATAGTAAAGAGAGTGACGCAATGAAAAGAGACATGACTCAGGGCAGCGAGTGGAAGCTGATTCTCAGCTTCACGCTCCCCATAATGGCCACGAACCTGCTCCAGCAGTTCTACAACACGGTGGACGGCGTCATCGTCGGCAATTTCTCCGCGAACAGCGAGCTTGCGCTCGCGGCCGTCGGCACGTGCTCCGGCATGGTCATGCTCTTCCTCGCGTTCGCGATGGGGCTGTCCGTCGGAACCGGCGTCGTCGTCGCGCAGTATTACGGCGCGAAGCGGTTTGACGACCTCGCCGTCGCGGTGGACACGTCGCTGCTTCTGCTCACCGCGTTCGGCGTCATAATCTCCGTTCTCGGCGCCGCGCTCACCCCGCTGCTGCTCACTCACGTCCTGCGCGTGCCGGACGCCATCTTCCCGATGGCGAAATCGTACCTGCAAATCTACTGCGTGGGGCTCGTGTTCCAGTTCATATACAACTGCGCGGCGTTCATTCTCCGCGCGATAGGCGATTCCAAGGCGTCGCTGTACTTCCTCATCATCTCCACGGTGCTCAACGTCATTCTCGACACGCTCTTCGTCGTCGCGTTCCACTGGGACGTGCCCGGCGTCGCGTGGGCGACGGTCGTCGCGCAGATCGGCTGCGCCGCCGCGTC
>JAISKU010000096.1 GCA_031261245.1 Oscillospiraceae bacterium
TGCGGCGCGGTTATCTTGCCGTCCGCCGACGGCAGCGCGATTATTTTGTGTCCCACGGCCTCGATGGCCGCGCACTCGTGGCCGTTGATGTGCCCCGTCTCCGGCGAGATCACGGCCTCGTAAGGCCGCAGCGCGTGGGCAATCAGCACGAGGTTCGCCTGTGTGCCGCCCGACACGAACACGACGGCCGCGTCCGGGCAGTCCGCGGCGTCGCGCAGCAGCGCGCTCGCCCCAGCGCAGAGAAAATCCTCGCCGTAGCCCTCCGTCTGTTGCAGGTTCGTGCGTTGCAGCACCTCATAAATTCGCGGGTGCGCGCCCTCGGAGTAGTCGTTTTTGAACGAGTGCAGGAGCATAAAATTACATCCTTTCGCGCAACAGCGCCGTGTGTATGAAAAATCCGCACAAACGCAATGTTCATGCGGATTTTCTGGCACCCCCGGTAGGAATCGAACCTACATCTGAGTCTTAGGAGGACCCCGTTATATCCATTTAACTACGGGGGCGTGTTGCAGAAAATTTTACATCACAAGGCGCGCGCTGTCAAGCACGGATTTTTTCAAATTACCTATTGCAAAAGTCGCGCGGCTCGTTTATAATAATTTGCGGACGTGGAGAAGTACCCAAGAGGCCGAAGGGGGCGGTTTGCTAAACCGTTAGCCGGTGTATAGCCGGGCTCGGGTTCGAATCCCGACTTCTCCGCCACGACTGACAAATGCGAACCCACCGATTTTTCGGTGAGGTTCGCATTTACCTTTTATCCGGATCAGCGTTCACACGCAAACAAAAATGTGATATAATGCAAAAAGACCGCTCAATCTCAACGCACAGGAGGTATCCTCACCATGCCTAATTGGTGCTACACAGTCGTTCCGCTTGCCGCGCTGCTCTGCGCGCTCGCCATCATCGTCGGGCTGATAATGCGCCTGCTCGCCGTGAGCGTAATCAAAAGCCGCCGCCTGCTGGAAATGGCAAAGAGCGTTCTCGTCGCCGCCGGAGTGTGGCTGGCGATCAGCCTTGTCGTGATAGTGGGCTGGGGCGGCGTCAAAAACATATTCGTCACCGCGCGCATGCTCGGGCTCAACCCCTCGAAGATGAGCGGGGACAAGGCCGTCAGCTACCGCAGCGGCATCGACACCTTTGCGATATTCGGCGGACTGTTCAGCTTTTCCCATAAATATGTGCCCGACGACATGGAGGCCGGCAAGGTCGAGGAGGTCGGGTACATCGTGTATTTCAACAACAGCTACCGCAAGGTCGGCAGCTACGGAAACGCCGGCGACGCGTATGTGCGCGAGGTGGAGGTGTCCATCTCGGACGGCAAATCAATCCTCGCGAAAAGGGTCTTTCCCGGCGGCGCTCCGCCCGACAGCTCCGGCGGCGACGCGTGGGGGCGCTATCCGAGCGAGGAGATTATTGAGGAGTGGGTGCGCTCCCAAATCGGCCGCGAGCAGGTTTAGCCTCTGTTCGTGCGCGTTTCATTGATAGGGAATACGACGCGTTCGGCAACATAAAAACCGCGAACGCCTCCCGATAAAATCACCGGGAAGCGTTCGCGTCTGTCCGTGCGTCAAAATCTCTCGACATTCACTGCCGTTACATGGTATAATCTAAACGACCTGAAAATACTCAATAATTTCCTTGTCCGGGCCGAGTATGTACGCGATCACCGCGGTCAAGCTGCCGAGCGGTATCTCCGTCGGCGGCATCTGCACTCCCGCGCCGACCGCGACCGCCGCGTCGAACGCCGCGCGCGTGTCGTCCGTCGCGACGGCGATGTGTACCCAGCCCACCTTCGCGTCGGCCTCGCCCTCGCCCACCGGAATCAGCTCCACGACGGCGTTGTTCCCGAGATCTACGAGATAAATCGTCTTGTCTGGGCCTATGGAAAAGCTGTGGACGACCTTTCCGCCGAGCCCGTCGCGGTAAAACGCGAGACTTTTCGCCTCGTCCGTCACCGACACTCCGATGTGGTGAAATCCGTTGATTGACATGGTATTACCTCCAAAAAATTATTTTATGTATTCTAACACACGCGGCAAAATATGTCTACCTGAATTGAGAGACAAGCATGAATATCTTTTTGCCCGACGAAGTGAAAACCATAATCTCCGCGCTCGCCTCGCGCGGCTTTGACGCCTACGCCGTCGGCGGCTGCGTGCGCGATAGCCTGCTCGGCGTGACTCCAAAGGACTGGGATCTCGCCACCTCCGCGACGCCGGAGGAGGTTCTCGCGTGCTTTGACGGGTACAGAGTCCTCGAGACAGGGCTGCGCCACGGCACCGTCGCGGTGCTGATGTCCGGCGTACCGTATGAGATTACTACGTTTCGCGTGGATGGCGATTATTCCGACAACCGCCGCCCTGACAGCGTGGAATTCGTCCGCGATATCGGCTCCGACCTGTCGCGCCGCGACTTCACGGTCAACGCGATGGCGTACTCCTCGGAGCTGATCGACCCGTTCGGCGGCGTGCGCGACCTTGAAGAGCGCGTCATTCGCTGCGTCGGCGACCCGGACGCGCGCTTCCGCGAGGACGCGCTGCGAATCCTGCGCGCGCTGCGCTTTTCCTCGGAGCTCGGGTTTGAGATTGAGCGGCGCACCCTCGACGCGCTCCTCGAAACCGCCGAAAGTCTGCGCAACGTCGCGGCCGAGCGCGTCTCGGCGGAGCTGTCGCGCCTGCTGCTCGGCAAAAACGCGCTGTACGCGCTCACCGTCGGGCGCGCGGCGCTCGCGGAAATCCCCGTCGCCGTATCGGACGCCTCGGCGGAGGCCATCGCCGCCGCTCCGCGCGATTTGACGACGCGGCTCGCGCTGCTTTTTCTTGAGCTCGGCGCGGACGGCGCGGCGGACGCCCTGCGGCGGCTGCGATATTCCCGCGCCGTGATACGCGACGTAAAAACGCGCGTCAAAAATAACGACCCCTACGGCGCGCGCCCGGCGCTGCGCGATTTGACCGTCACCGGCGCGGACATGCTCGCGCTCGGGTACTCGGGGCGGCGCGTCGGTGAGGCGCTGGATTCCCTGCTGCAACACGTCGCCTCCGGCGAGCTGCCGAACACGCGTGAGGCGCTGCTTGCCGAGGCGCGCCGCGCTCATATTGCGGCGCGGCGGGACATACTATAGCTTGTATAGAATTTTTAATAAGGATGACGTAATTATGATGATACCCGCACTGATAGTGTTTATCGCCACATACGTCCTCATGCTCGCGCTCCCGAAATACAGGCACCTCGTCGCGCTCATCGCCGCGGCGGTGTTCGTCCTCCTCGGGATTTTGCCGTTCAGCGAGGTCTGGCCCGCAATCGACTGGAACGTTATCCTCATGCTCGCGGGGACGATGTGCGTCGTGTCGCTGTTCATCTCCTCGGGCATGCCTCAGCGGCTCGCGGACTTGATGCTGTCGTACACGCGCGACGTGCGCGTCGCTATCGTGCTGCTCGCGCTGTTCGCCGGTGTTATCTCCGCGTTTATCGATAACGTCGCGACGCTTCTCATCGTCGCTCCCGTCGGGCTCGCGGTGTCAAAGCGGCTCGGAACCTCGCCCGTGCCGCTGCTCATCGCGATGTCCGTCTCGTCGAACCTCCAAGGCGCGGCGACGCTCGTCGGCGACACGACGAGTATTCTGCTCGGCGGGTACGCGAATATGAACTTCCTCGACTTCTTCGTGTACCACGGCCGCCCGGGAATGTTCTTCGCCGTCGAGCTCGGCGCGCTCGCGACAGTCCCCGTGCTCTTCTGGATTTTCCGCAAGAACAAGCAGACCGTGCCGAGAATGGACGTCGTCGAGGTTCTCGATCACGTGCCGACGGCCATGCTCGTCCTGCTCGTCGCGCTGCTCATCTGCGCGTCGTTTATCCCGAACAAAATCCCAACCACAAACGGCCTGATCTGCTGCGCGCTCGGACTTTTCGGGATCGCGCGCGAGGTGCTCCGCCGTGGTCTCTCAAGCGCCGCGAAGGTTTTCGAGGACATCGACCTCGTGACGCTCCTGCTGCTTATCGGACTTTTCGTCGTCGTCGCGGGCGTCAGCAAGGCCGGACTCATCGCGAAAATCGGAGAGCTTTTTGCCGCAATTTCCGGCGGAAACGTGTTCATCATCTACACCCTGCTCACTGTCGTCAGCGTGATTCTCTCCGCGTTTATCGACAACATACCGTATATCGCGACGATGCTGCCCGTCGTCACGTCCATCTCCGCGACGCTCGGGATCGACCCGACGGTGCTGTATTTCGGGCTGCTGTCGGGCGCGACGCTCGGCGGGAACATCACGCCCATCGGCGCGTCGGCGAACATCACCGCGATCGGCATACTGCGGCGCGAGGGGCACGAGGTCAAGACGCTCGACTTCATGAAAATCGGCGTGCCGTTCACGTTCGTCGCCGTCGCCGTTGGATACGCGTACATCTGGCTCGTATTCGGGATGTAGACATAATCAGAGGCCGCCCAGATGGGCGGCCTCTTCTTTATCAGTTGAATTTCTCCATCGCCCGCTCCGCGCCCTCGGAGACTATGCACACCACGGCGTCGGCGGCGCGCCGCGCAGTCTCCTGCGCCTCCTCAAGCTCGCGCCCGTGGTACGCGCCCAGCACGTGATCCGCGAGATCCATCTCCGGGTTCTCCGGCGACCCCACGCCTACCCGCAGGCGCGGGAAGCCCTCTCCGCCGCATTTCGCGATGATGTCCTTCAGGCCGTTGTGTCCCCCGGCGGAGCCGCTTCGCCTTATCCGCAGCTTCCCCGCGGGCAGCGCCGCCTCGTCGGAGACCACAAGCAGTCTCTCCGGCGGTATTTTGTAGAATTTCATCGCCTCGCGCACCGCGTCGCCCGACAGGTTCATGAACGTCTGCGGCTTCATCAGCAGCACCTTTGTCCCGGCGATATCGCACGTCCCCGTAAGCGCCTTGAATTTCAGCCTGTCAACGCGCACGCCGAGCTTTTTCGCCAGCTCGTCGCACACCATAAAGCCCGCGTTGTGCCGCGTGTTTTTGTAGCGCAGACCGGGATTGCCGAGAAACGCCGCTATCCACGCGACGCCCGTTTCTCTCCTGTCTCTCCTGAAAAACGACATTATCTGAACAGCGTCGAAATTGACACTTCGTCGTGTATGCGGTGAATAGCCTCGGAAAAAAGCTCATCGGAGCTTATATACTGTATCTTTTCGGACACGCGCACCCCGGCCGGATACGGAATCGTGTCCACGAGGCGCAAAATCTTTATCTCGCTCCTGTCGATTCTCCTTATCGCGGGGCCGGACAGCACCCCGTGCGAGGCGCAGGCGTAGATGTCGTTCGCCCCGCCCTTTTGCTTCAGCGCCTTCGCCGCGCCGCAGAGCGAGCCGGCGGTATCCACCATGTCGTCAAACAAAATCACGTTTTTGCCCTTCACGTTGCCGATGATGTTCATGACCTCGGACTTGTTCGCCTTCTCGCGGCGCTTGTCCACAATCGCGAGCTTGTAGCCGAGCCTCTGCGCGAAACTCCGCGCCCGCGCGACGGAGCCGACGTCCGGCGAGACGACGACAAAGTCGGGGTTGTCCTTTCCGAACACCTCGATGTAGTGGTCGGCGAGCAGCCGCCCGGCGAGCATGTTGTCCACGGGGATATCGAAAAAGCCCTGTATCTGCGCGGCGTGAAGATCCATCGTCAGCACGCGGTCGGCCCCCGCGGAGGTGATGAGATTCGCCACGAGCTTTGCGGATATCGGGTCGCGCGCTTTCGCCTTGCGGTCCTGTCGCGCGTAGCCGAAGTACGGTATAACCGCCGTTATGCGCCCCGCCGAGGCGCGCTTGCAAGCGTCCATCATCACGAGCAGCTCCATGAGGCTGTCGTTTACGGGCTTGCACGTGGACTGGATGATAAACACGTCCGCGCCGCGTACCGTCTCAAAAATCGACACGGAGACCTCTCCGTCCGCGAAGGCCTTCACCTCCGCCTCGGCGAGCTTTACGCCGAGGCGCTTCGCAATGCCCTCCGCAAGCGGAATGTTCGCATTGCCTGTAAAGATTTTTATATCGTTGCCGTGCGACATTTGTTCACAATCCTCTCTCTCGTTTATAATTGCAAGGGACTGAGAAAATATACTCAGTCCCTTTAATATTCTGCTGTTTACGCCTCGGGCGGCGTGATGAGAACCACGAGCATTTGCGAGGACACCGTGCCATTATTTACCACCGACTTTTTCGTGCCGGGGCCGCAGTGATAGGAATCGCCCGCGTAGAGCGTCGTCTTTACCTCGTCGGGTGTGCCGACCTCGCTCTCGAGGTACATCTGTCCCTCGATGATGTAGTAAACCGTCTCCTTGGCGTTCGCGCCGTAGTTGCAGCCGCCGCCTGGGAGAAAATGCGACAGACCCATCGTCACTCCGCCGACATTTACGTCCTTGGGGTCGTGCAGCCGCGTTGTGCGCACGTCAAAATGTCCGGGCGCCTCATACGTGTACGCCTCGTCGCGCCGTGTGATTTTGTAGCTCATTTACTCAGATCCTTTCGCTTTTTTGGATTAATACCCGCATTTTAGCACTGTTTTCCCCCGATGTCAATCAGCCTTTCATAATCCCCCGGATAATTTATATTCAGCATTGTGCCCGGCTCCGTCTCGACATATGCGGTTTTCACCGCCTCGAGGACTTTTCGCAGGCTGTGCTCCCCCCGCGAAATCGCCGCCGACACCTCCGGCAGCGCGCTTTTCCTCCACAGCGCGAACGTCGGCTCCACCATCCCGTCCGCCCGCGCGGCGTACGCGTCGAGCTCCGGCGGCGCGTCGATTATCCGCCTCGCGTCCGCAATGCGCGTCAGCGGCATGTCCGCCGCCGCGAGAAACGCCGAGTCAAACCTTGTCAGCGCGGCGTGCAGCCCCGATATCGGGCCGAGCCCGGGAAAAATGTCCGGCAGCACGCACATTTCGGGTATCGACGGCGGGCGCAACACGTCCCCAACGGAGACGTACACCTCGTCAAACTCCTCCGAAAAGCGCAAAAACGCGTGCTCCAGCAGCGTTCTCCCGTTAAATTCAAGGCGGGTCTTGTCCCTGCCCATGCGCGAGCTCTTTCCGCCCGCGAGTATGATAATCGGGGTCACGTCCGGCCTCCTTGCGCGTTTTTGAAAGCATGGTATAATGGGAACATGAGAAACTGTAAAACCTTATTCCACCCATTTCCGCCCGTCTTTGACGCGCGTTCTCGCGTGCTGATTCTCGGCACGTTTCCGTCGCCGCGCTCACGCGAGACGGGCTTCTACTACGGCCACCCGCAGAACGCGTTCTGGCGCACGCTCGCGCGCGTACTGGACGTCCCGGAGCCCGCGCCCGACGCGCCCGCGAAAACCGCGTTTCTGCTGAAAAACCGCGTCGCCGTGTGGGACGTGCTCCGCTCGTGCGAGATTGACGGCGCGGCCGACGACAGCATACGCAACCCCGTCCCGAACGAGTTTCGCCCGATAATCGAAAAAAGCGAAATCCGCGCGGTGTTCACGACGGGCAAAAAGGCCACGGAGCTGTGGGGTTCCCTCGCGTCACATGAGTCCGGCATGACGGCGATCTATCTCCCGTCTACGAGCCCGGCAAATCGCGGCCGCCACAACACCGCCGAGTTTTGGGAGCGCTGGTCGCGCCTGCGCCGGTACCTATAGCGCCATCTTCGCCCGCCACCCTTCAAGACGCCCGAGCGCGTCGTACAGCGTCTCGTTGCGCTTTGCGAAGTGCAGACGAATCAGGTGGTTCACAGGCTCGCGGAAGAAGCTTGACCCCGGCACCGCGCCGACGCCGACCTTCGCGGCGAGCTCCTCGCAAAATTTGAGGTCGTCGGAGTACCCGAACTCCGAGATATCGAGCATGACGTAGTACGCGCCCTCCGGCGACGTGTGCGAAATCTTCAAATCGTCGAGCCCGCGCAGGAACAGCTCGCGCTTTTCCGTGTACTCCGCGCGCAGCCCGTCATAGTACGAATCCGGGAAGTTGAGCGCGACGACGGCCGCCTCCTGAAGCGGCGCGGCGGCTCCGACGGTGAGAAAATCGTGCACCTTCTTCGCCGTGTCGATTATCACCTCCGGCGCGATCACGTACCCGAGCCGCCAGCCCGTGATAGAGTACGTCTTTGACAGCGAGCTGCACGATATCGTCCGCTCCCACATGCCCGGCAGCGTCGCGATA
Source organism: Oscillospiraceae bacterium (assembly GCA_031261245.1). Taxonomy (GTDB): domain Bacteria; phylum Bacillota; class Clostridia; order Oscillospirales; family Oscillospiraceae; genus JAIRRO01. Next base: position 8,141 of record JAISKU010000096.1, read on the forward strand.
TACGTGTGCGCGTGCGGGGCGTAGACTATGTGCTCGTACACCTCGTCGGTGATCACATACGCGTCGTACTTCTTCGCCAAATCGGCGATGATCGTCAATTCCCCGCGCGTAAAAACCTTCCCCGACGGGTTCGACGGGTTGCAGAGTATCAGCGCCTTCGGCCGCAGCCTGAACGCGTCCTCAAGCTCCTCCGCGTCAAAATTGAACTCCGGCGGCCTCAGCGCGACGTAAATCGGCTCCGCACCCGACAGTATCGTGTCCGCGCCGTAATTCTCATAGAACGGCGAGAATACAATCACCTTGTCGCCCGGGTTCGTGACGGTCATCATCGCCGCCATCATCGCCTCGGTGCTGCCGCACGTCACGACGATCTCGCCGTTCGGGTTGATCTCCCGCCCCATGAAGCGCGACTGCTTCGCGGCGAGTGCCTCGCGGAAATTCTGCGCGCCCCACGTTATCGAATACTGGTGCGGGCCGACGGGCGCAATCTCCGCGAGCTTTTCGAGCAGCTCGCGCGGCGGGTCAAAGTCCGGAAACCCCTGTGAGAGGTTGACGGCGTTGTACTGGTTTGACACGCGCGTCATGCGGCGTATCACGGAATCGGTAAATTCGGCTGTGCGCGCAGATAACGGCTGCATAAAAAATCTCCCCTGTCGTCAGAAATCTATATCGTCTTTGCGAACTGCTCCCCGAAATCGGCTGCGGCCCTGATATCCGCGTCCGTCGGGACAAAATTCACCTTGAACTGCGTATCGTAAACGCGGCACCCCACGGATTGCAGCCTCTCCGCGACGTGCGGGAAGCCCTCCCCGCTCCACCCGTACGTGCCGAACACCGCGACGGGCCGCTTGCCGATGTTCACGGAGTCCGTGAGCGTCAGAAGCTGCATCACGGGCGGCACGGCGTCGCGGTTTATCGTAATCGTGCCGATGAGAAACGCGTCGGAGCCGTTCATTTTCGCCGCGAGCTCGCCCATGTCGTGCTCGATTATGTTGTACAGCCCGACGTCGGCGTCCGGCAGCGCGCGCAGCACGCCCTCGCGCACCGCCTCCGCAAGGCGCTGCGTGTTGCGGTATGCCGTGCAGTAGAATATCGGCACGCTCTTCCGCGTCCTCTCAACCGGCGCGGACCACTCGCCGTAGGCCTCGATGATGCACTCGAGGTAATTCCCGCGCGTCAGCACCGGCCCGTGGCTCGTAAGCGCCGTGCGCACGTCGAGATTGCGGATTATCTCAAGTCCCGCGCGCACATACGACGGGAACGGCCCGAAAATGCATTCGTAATAGTATTTCGCCGCGTCGAGATACGCGTTTTCGTACACCACCTCGCTGTCGAGTACAAGCGGCTCGCAGTAGTGCGCGCCGAGAAAGTCGCACGTGAACAGCGCATTTTCCTCCGGCACCCACGTGAACATCGAGTCCGGCCAGTGCAAAAACATCGCGGGGAAGAATTTCAGCGTCCTGCCGCCGAGGTCGAGCTCATCGCCCTCCGCGACGACCTGAATCGCGAGCTCCGGCATGTTTGTAATCGCCTTGATGAACACCGACGCGGGGCGGGAGCACACGACCGTCAGCCCCGGCCAGCGCGTCACGAGCGCCGCGACGCAGCCGGTGTGATCCGGCTCCGTGTGGTTGAGCACGAGGTAATCCGGAGCCGTGTCGCCGAAAAACTCCTCGAGCTCGCCTATGTACGAGTTTGAAAACGTCCTGTGCGCCGCCTCGACTATCGCGGTCTTTTCGGAGCCGCGCACGATGTACGAGTTATAGCTCGTCCCGTATTCCGTGCGCATTATCACGTCGAACACGCGCATGTTCGGGTTTAGAACGCCGCAGTAATAGATCGAATCTGTAAGCTTTTTCACTTTCTGCTTCTCCTCAAAATCATATTTTCCAATATGTATTGAGTTTACCACATATCGCGCGCACACACAATGATAATTTTCGCTCTGCACGGCTTGACTTTTTGCGCGTGTTATTATATAGTAACAAAAGTATATTATCCCGTTATTCGGGAATTGGAGGTAAAAAATGAAGGATATCTATCTTGTAAGCGGGTGCCGCACGGCTATCGGCAGCTTCGGCGGCGCACTGAAGGACACCCCGTCGGCAAAGCTCGGCGCTATCGTCGCGAAAGCCGCGCTTGAGCGCGCGGGTCTGGCCGCGGAGAACCTCGACGAGGTCATGTTCGGCTGTACCCTCACCGCCGGACTCGGCCAGAACGTCGCGCGTCAGGTCGCGATCGGCGCCGGGATCCCCTACGAAGTCCCGGCGTACACCGTCGGCATGGTCTGCGGCTCCGGCATGAAGAGCGTCATTGAGGCGGCGCGCGCGATCGCCTCCGGCGACGCGGAAATCGTCCTCGCGGGCGGCGCGGAGAACATGTCCGCCGCACCCTACGCAATCCCGACGGCGCGCTACGGCGCGAGAATGTTCGACGCGAAGCTCGTCGACACGATGGTCAACGACGGCCTGTGGGACGCCTACAACAACTACCACATGGGCATCACCGCCGAGAATATCTGCGACGAGTGGGGCATCACGCGTGAGGAGCTCGACGAGTTCGCGCTCTCCTCCCAGACAAAGACGGCCGCCGCGCAGAAATCCGGCCGGTTTGACGACGAGATTGTCCCCGTGCCAGTCAAGGTCAAAAAGGACGTCGTCGATTTCACGGTGGACGAGTTCCCGCGTGAGACGACGGCGGAGGCTCTCGCGAAGCTCAAGCCCGCGTTCAAGCCCGACGGCGGGCGCGTCACGGCCGGCAACGCCTCCGGTATCAACGACGGTGCGGCGGCGGTGATTCTCGCCTCCGGCGACGCCGTGAAAAAGTACAACCTCAAGCCCATCGCGAAGCTCGTCTCGTGGGGTCAGGGCGGCGTAGACCCGAAAATCATGGGCACCGGCCCGGTTCCCGCATCGCGCAACGCGCTCGAAAAGGCCGACCTGACGCTCGGCGACATCGACCTCATCGAGGCGAATGAGGCGTTCGCGGCGCAGTCCATCGCAGTCGCGCGCGACCTCGGGTTCGACATGGCGAAGGTCAACGTCAACGGCGGCGCGCTCTCTCTCGGCCACCCCGTCGGCGCGAGCGGCGCGCGAATCATCGTCACGCTGATTCATGAGATGCAAAAGCGCCCCGACGTGAAAAAAGGTCTCGCCACGCTGTGCATCGGCGGCGGAATGGGCGTCGCGACGATCTGGGAAAAGGTATAACCTCAAAAACCGAATAAAAATCGCGGGGCATAAGCCCCGCGATTTTTTTGTCGTCTAACGGTCTGCCTTCTCTGAATCTTCCGCAGAAATGAACAATATCGGCGGCTCATCAGCGTTCATGTACGCCTCCTCCGCCTCAAGCTGCGCCTTTTTGAACGCCTCAATCGCATCCGTCACGCTGTTGAACAGTGCGTAATACATAGCCTTATAGTCCGGCATAAGAGCACCTCCTCAAATTTGTGTAGCCATTATGGAGCCATTATACATACAATTTGAAAGTGACGCAATAATAACATTAAAATAATGTCATAATAACGTATAGAGGTATATTATGGCGGGTTATATGATTAGGTATTCCATGCGAATTAACAAGCGACTGTTTGAGAAATTCCGCTATATTGCGGACTCGGAGGGGCGCTCCGCGAACCGCGAGCTTGAGCAGTACATCAAACGGCGCGTCGCGGCCTTTGAGGAAAAGAACGGCGAGATTCCTGTAAGCGACGATGATGAGGAAAAATCCGAATAAAAATCGCGGGGCATTGCCCCGCGATTTTTTTGTCATTCATAGCCGCGCAGTATCATGTCATTCAGAGGAGCGTCTCCTCTCCCGCTTGTCATTCAGAGGAGCGCAGCGACGAAGAATCCCCCTCGGCTACGCCTAATTCCTCCCAATTCGGATTTCTTTCTTCAATCAACGCATTTTTCTTGGCTCTTGACCAACCCTTTATGCGCTTTTCCTGTGCTATGGCGGCATTTACATCATTGGTAAAGTCGAAATAAACGAGCTTCGTGACATTGTACTTCTTCGTAAAACCGGGAATAAGCTTACTTTTGTGTTCGCCCAATCTGCGTTCAAGATTATTTGTGACGCCGGTATACAGCACCGCGTTGTTTTGTGTCGCTAATATATAAACATAATACAAGTCCGGCCGCCTCCAAGTGCAGTATACCCACACGGGATTCTTCGTCGCTACGCTCCTCTGAATGACAGCACCGCACCTTACGCCGCTTCCTTTTTCATGCGCTTCAAATACACATTTACGATTAGCATCGTCACCGCGGCGAGCACAGCCGTGACGGCCGCCATGATAAACGTCGGAATGGGCGCGCTCTTGAGGAATGTGCCGGAAATCCAGTTGAACAGCACGCTCGACACGCCGAGGCCCATCATGATTATGCCGTAGTTTGTGCCGGCATATTTCGGCCCGAACAGGTCGGTCGTTATGGCGGCGTTGGTGGCCGACGGCCCGCCGTAGCCGAACGCAATCAGCCCGACGACTACGATAAACGGTATTCCCGACACAACCGTCATCAGCAGCGCGGCCGCAAAGGTGAGCGCGCACAGGGAGATCGAGGTGGCAATCCGCCCGATTTTGTCAGACACCGTCGCCATTATCAGGCGTCCGGCGGCGTTCGGAATACCCGTAAACGACACGGCAAAGGTGGCCGCAGCCGCTGTCGCGAGCCGCCCGCCGTTTGCGAGCTCTTTAATCACGGGGAAGCACAGCGTCCACGTCGCGTTTATGAACACCAGATACAGGAACATGAGCCAAAACTGCGGCGTTTTCGCGGCCTCGCCGAGAGTGTAGTTCTTCTTCGTCGAAATGACCTTTGTGTTCGTGACCGCCTTTGGCAGCGCCGAGAGGTATTTCTCGTCCGGGAGCTTCACGAACAGGCACGCAACTATCCCCAGCACGAAAAACACGCCCGCGAGCACCGGAAAAACCATGCGGAAATTCACAAGTCCGTCCTCGTTCAAAAACGCGCGCATAAGGCTCTCAGAAACGGGCCCGAACACGACCGTGGAAAACCCGAACGAGCTTACGGCGAGCCCGGAGGCGAGCCCGCGTCTGTGCGGCAGCCACCTTTGCAGGCACTGTATGCACGCGCCGTAGGCAATTCCGGAGCCGAGCCCGGCGATTACGCTGTATGTAAGGTATATCCACTTGATCGTTTTGGAGGTGAGCAGACCCGACGCGCCGATTCCGGCGGCGAACAGGATAACGCCGATTATCGCCGCAAATTTCGGGCTTTTGCGGTCGTTGATAAACCCGCCGATGAAGTTTCCGATGACAAACGCGAACAGCATATAGCTGGCGACCATAGTGGCGGCCTGCGGCGTCCACGCGAACGCCTTCACGACGTTTCCGTTAAAGGCGCTCCATAAATAGATGATTCCCACACACAGCTGTATGATTAGACAGCCGATTATCGTCGGCACGGGAGAGACGCGTTTTTTCATCGCAATACACTTCTTTCACCATAATATTTTCCTATCATTTATAACACCTGCGCCCGGGATTGTCAATGCAATTCCAACATGCGGCGGTGCGATATCTACATGCCTGTCCATGTGTCGCGCGGGTCAACCCAGCCGAAAATGCCGCCGTACACGCGCAGCCACCCCTTCTCAACGTCCTGCGAAAACGTGAACCCGACGCCGCGCGCGTCCGGAACGCCGGGCGCGGATTTGTCGAGCCCGAAGCGCGACAGGAGGTATTCCACGTCCTCCTCCGGCAGCGGCTTTGTGCGCCTGACATTGCCGAAAACGCGCACGGAGAGCCGCCCCTCACCGCCCGGCGCGCAGTCGCACTCGGCGGAAATCAGAATGTTTCCGTATTTGCAGCTCACGCTGCTTTTGAAGCCGTCCGGCGTGTTTTCCGGAGACGCGGCCAGCTTTTCAAGATGAATGTACGCCATGTCAGTCCCTGAAGTCGAACAGCTTCGCGACGGGCATTTCAAGCGCGTCCGCGATATCAAAAAGCACGTCGAGCGACAGACCCGCGCTGCCGTTCGGCGCCTCGATGTTACTCATGTGCGTGCGGCTTATGCCGATTCTCTCGGCAAGCTGTATCTGTGTGATGCCCTTCATTTTCCGCGCATATGTGATGTTGAATTTCAGTTTTTTATATGAATCCGCGTGTCCGAGTTTCATTTGCCTCACCTCGGGTAGATTCTATTGGATATCCTCCCGCGAATAAACAATATCAAACAGTATTATGCAACCAGATATATTGTATAATACTGTTTGATATGATATTTTCAAAAGGTTCGGCGAAAACAGTTGACAACGCGCCGCCGATAAAGTATAATTTATTGCGCTATGTGGCGGTATAGCTCAGTTGGCTAGAGCACTCGGTTCATACCCGTGGTGTCACTGGTTCAAGTCCAGTTACCGCCACCAGCATTTTTTATCCCCTCAA
>JAISKU010000145.1 GCA_031261245.1 Oscillospiraceae bacterium
CCGCCGGACAGATCCGTGCAGATGACAATCCTGTCGCGCAGCGCCGGGAGCAGCTCCTCAATCCCCGCCACGGGGTCGCGCTTCGCCTCAAGCATCGCGAAAATCCACTTCTCCAGCCCGCGTATGACGGGCTTGTCCGTGTTTAGCGCCGCCTCGCCCATCGTGCAGAGGTGCACGTCGTCGCGCGTGTACCCGAACCGCCCGAGTACGTAGTCGAGCTTCCCCTGGTACGCCCCGCCAATAATCAGTTTCAAAGCCGCAATCCCCCTATCCCGCCCTTGTGTACTACCGACGCCGAAAACGCGATCTCGATCACCGTGTCGCACCGCGCGGCGACGGCGCGGTCAATCCGCGCGAGCGACTTGCGGTACAGCTCCGTCAGCGGGTCATAGCGCACGGCGTCGGAGTAGATGTAGTCGGAGACGATCACGATGTGCGGCACTGCGTCCAGAAGCCTGTCCGTCCCGGCGATAATCTTGTCCGCCGCATCCATGTTCACGTCCCCGTCCCGGAACATCTCGTTCGCGAGCAGCGCCGTGAGGCTGTCGAGCAGGAAAACCGCCCCCGTGTCGCATTTCTCCGCAAGCTCCCCGATGTCCGTCGGCTGCTCCACCGTTGTGAAGCCCCAGCCGTCGCGCTCCCGGCGGTGGCGCTCAATGCGCTCGTCGTCCTCCGCGTCGCGGGAGAGCATCGTGGCGACGTAGTAAAGCGTTCCGCCGCCGCTCATGGCTTTCGCTATGCGCTGCGCCGTCATGGATTTGCCGTTTTTGCAGCCGCCGGAGATAAAAATCCGCAAGAGATCACCACCAAAAAAATAATTCCGGCAACAAAGCCGGAATCGTATACCGCTGCTGTCGCGTGGACGCGGACGCGCCTTGCGAACGGCAGCCTATACGCAACTCCATACTCTGTGGAGGCGATAGAAACTTCTGTGGGGCAGGTCTTCCGACTCAGACTTCAACACGACTCCCGCCTTCCCGGGCGTTTGCCCAGTGGCTGCTGAAAAGCATGAGAGGCGCTCTGTCATTACGGCAGCAGGACTGTTCGGGACTCAAACCCGATTCCCTATTATCGCGCGTGCGCGACCCCGTACAGTTAAATTATCGCTGTAATTATATCGCCGGATATTCGCGTTGTCAATGCATACTCCAAATTTCCGCAATTAAAGACGGAGCGGCGTTCCGCCGCTCCGTCAATCGTACCGCGCCGTTACGCTTTAAGTCTGCTCTCGAGCGCCGAGAGCTGCTCCGCGAGCTTTTCGGGAAGCTTATCCCCGAATTTCCCGTAAAATTCCTTGATGTTCTTGACGTCCTCAAGCCAGTAGTCCTTTTCGACCGTGAGTATCTCGCCGAGCGTGTCCCTCGTGAACTTCCGCGTCCCCTCGATCGTGTAGTCGAGCCCCTCGAGGTTGATATCGTCCGCCTTAGGCACGTACCCTATCGCTGTCTCGTCGGCCGTCACCTTGTCCTCGCAGCGCCGCAGAATCCACTCAAGCACGCGGAAATTGTCGCCGAAGCCCGGCCAGATGAATTTGCCGCTGTCACTGAGTCTGAACCAGTTGACGTTGAATATTTTCGGGGGATTCTTTATCTTCTTGCCCATGTCGAGCCAGTGCTGCCAGTAATCGCCCATGTTGTACCCGCAGAACGGGAGCATCGCCATCGGGTCGCGACGCACTACGCCCGTCGCGCCCGTCGCCGCCGCCGTCGTCTCCGACGCCATGATGGAGCCGACGAATACGCCGTTGTCCCAGTCGCTCGCCTGATACACAAGCGGCGCGGTTTTCGCGCGGCGTCCGCCGAAGATAATCGCCGACAGCGGCACGCCCTCCGGCGCCTCCCACTGCTTTGAGATGCACGGGCAGTTCACCGCGGGCGCCGTGAACCTCGAATTCGGGTGCGCGCCCTTCTCCTCCGACTCCGCGCCGTTCCACGGGTTGCCCTTCCAGTCGAGCGCGTTTTTCGGCGGGTTCTTGTCAAGCCCCTCCCACCACACGGTGTTGTCGTCGAGATTGAGCACGACGTTTGTGAAAATCGTGTTCTTGCGGACGCTCTCCAGCGCGTTCGGGTTTGACTTCGCGCTCGTGCCCGGCGCGACGCCGAAGAACCCCGCCTCCGGATTCACTGCCCACAGCCTGCCGTCCTCGCCGATTCTTATCCACGCGATGTCGTCGCCCACTGTCCAGACCTTGTACCCCTTCTTCTGATACAGCTCCGGGGGTATCAGCATGGCCAGATTCGTCTTTCCGCACGCCGACGGGAACGCCGCCGCGACGTACTTGACCTCCCCGTCCGGGGACTCCACGCCGAGGATGAGCATGTGCTCCGCGAACCAGTCCTCACGCCACCCCTGATACGAGGCGATGCGCAGCGCGAAGCACTTTTTGCCGAGCAGAACGTTCCCGCCGTAGCAGGAGTTCATCGACCATATCGCGTTGTCCTCCGGGAAATGCATAATGTACCGCTTTTCCTCGTCGAGCTCGCACTTCCCGTGAAGCCCTCTCACAAAATCGTCCGAATCGCCGAGCATGTCCAGAACGGCCTTGCCCGTCCTCGTCATGATCGCCATGTTCAAAACGACGTAAATTGAGTCCGTCAGCTCAATGCCGACCTTCGCGAAGGGCGAGCCCACCGCGCCCATGGAGAACGGCACGGCGTACATCACGCGCCCCCCCATGCTGCCCGCGAATATCCCCGAGGCGAGCTTGTACGCCTCCGACGGCTCCATCCAGTTGTTTGTTGGGCCCGCGTTCACCTTGTCCTTTGAACAAATAAACGTCCTGTTCTCAACGCGCGCGACGTCGTTCACCGTCGATCTGCGGTAGTAGCAGCCGGGCAGCTTCTCCTGATTGAGCTTCAGCAGCTCCCCTGTTGAGACGGCCTCCGCGCGAAGCGCCTCAAGCTGGCTCTCAGAGCCGTCAATCCATACGATACTGTCGGGTTTCGTCAGGGCGGCCATTTCGTCCACCCACGCGGTGACCTTTTTGTTGTCTGTCAAAGCCATTAGTAACTCCTCCGATAATAATTACAGTCAGAATATCACATTTTTTCACTCTTGAACAGACTTTGAGCTGAAAAATAATATATTTTTGTAGGATAGGTAAAAAATACATGCACAGAATCATCAATAATATGTATATCGCTATCAACGTTGTGTATATTTATTCCATAAAATTATCCTTGTGTTTCATGGATATGTGCCCTATAATATCTTATAACATCACAAGTAATACCTTAAAAAAGGAGACAAAATATCAATGAGCACGTTTGGATACTCAATGCCCAACTATTTTCAGAACATGCCGACCGTCGGCGCGCCTCTCGACACGGCGAATTCTGAGAACGAGGCGGAGCTGAAAAAAATTGAGGACGAGCTTGAAAAAGAGCTCTCGGAGGTTCTGGACTCCGGCACAAGCGACGACGACGTCCACAAGAAAGGCCAGCTCACGGCGAGACAGCGCCTCGAGTACCTCGTGGACAAGGGCTCGTGGTTCCCGCTCGACAGCCTCTATAACCCCGTTGACAACAAGGACGGCAGCACGGGCGTCCTCATCGGCCTCGGCAAGATTCACGACAAGTGGGCCGTGATCATCGCGTCGGACAACAAGAAAATCGTCGGCGCGTGGGTTCCCGGACAGGCGCTGAAGCTCACCCGCGCCACAGACATCGCAAAGCAGCTTAATATCCCGCTCGTCTACGTGCTCAACTGCAGCGGCGTCAAGCTTGACGAGCAGGACAAGGTCTACGCCGGGCGCGTCACGGGCGGCACGCCGTTCTTCCGCCACGCCGACCTCATGCAGATCGGAATTCCGGTCATCGTCGGCATATACGGCACGAACCCCGCCGGCGGCGGGTACCACGCGATAAGCCCCACAATCCTCATCGCCCACGAGAAGGCGAACATGGCGGTGGGCGGCGCCGGCATCGTCGGCGGCATGAACCCCAAGGGCTATGTGGACGCCGAGACGGCGCAGGCGCTTATTGACGCGACGAAAAACGCCGGAAGATCCGACCCTCCCGGCTCCGTCTCCATCCACTTCGGTGAGACCGGCTTCTTCCGCGAGGTGTACGCCGAGGAGGAGGGCGTGTTGGAGGCCATAAAGAAGTACATCGACGCCATTCCCGCGTATAATGAGAACTTCTTCCGCGTCGATGAGCCGAAGGAGCCCGCGTACCCCGTCTCCGACCTCTACTCCCACCTCCCGTTCAACCAGCGCCGCGCCTACGACGTGCGCAAGGTCATCGGCTGCCTGTTCGACGGAAGCGAATTCATGGAGTTCAAGTCCGGCTACGGGCCGGAGATAGTCGCCGGCCTCGCGAAAATCAACGGTCTGCTGTGCGGCGTCATCGCAAACTATCAGGGCATGATCCCGAATTATCCGGAGTATCAGGAGAACGGCATCGGCGTCGGCGGCAAGCTGTACCGCCAGGGCCTCATCAAGATGAGCGAGTTTGTCACCCTCTGTGCCCGCGACCGCATCCCGCTCGTGTGGCTTCAGGACACGACGGGCATCGACGTCGGCGACATCGCCGAAAAGGCGGAGCTGCTCGGCCTCGGCCAGTCGCTCATATTCAGCATACAGAACGCGAAAATCCCGCAGATGGAGGTCACTCTCCGCAAGGGTACCGCCGCCGCGCACTACGTCCTCGGCGGCCCGCAGGGCAACGACACGAACGTGTTCAGCCTCGGCACCGCGGCGACCGAGATATACGTCATGCACGGTGAGACGGCCGCGGCCGCGATGTACGCCGGCCGGCTCGTCAAGGATCAGACCGCGGGCAAGGACATTGAGCCCACGATTGAAAAGATGAACGCGCTCATCAAAAACTACACGGACAGGTCGCGCCCCGGCTACTGCGCCAAGGTCGGCTTCGTGGATGAGATCGTCAAGCTCGACGGGTTGCGCAACTACATCTGCGCGTTCGTCGGCGCGGCGTACCAGAATCCCAAGAGCCTTTGCGCCTTCCACCAGATGCTCACCCCGCGCGTCATCCGCGATTGGGACGCCTCACGCGAATAGATAATGAAAGGATCGGTTTTTATAAAATGCCAAAAGACGTAAAAACCCCCGCCCCCGCCAAAAAACCGCTCTATATTACGGACACAATCCTCAGGGACGCACACCAGTCCCAGGCCGCAACCCGCATGAGGACGGAGGACATGCTGCCCGCGTGCGAGGCGCTCAACAAAATCGGCTACTGGTCGCTTGAGTGCTGGGGCGGCGCGACGTTCGACACCTGTATGCGCTATCTGGACGAGGATCCGTGGGAGCGGCTGCGAACCCTGCGCAAGGCGCTGCCGGACACGAAGCTCCAAATGCTGCTGCGCGGACAGAACATTCTGGGCTACCGCAACTATTCCGACGACGTCGTGGACAGCTTCTGCAAGAAGTCTATCGAAAACGGCATCGACGTCGTCCGCATCTTCGACGCGCTAAACGACACGCGCAACATCCAGCAGGCGATAAAAAGCGTCAAGGAGTACGGCGGAACGTGTGAGCCCGCGATGTCCTACACGACAAGCCCGATTCATAATGAGCAGTATTTCATCGACCTCGCGCTGCGGCTTGAGGACATGGGCGCGGACATCATCTGCATCAAGGACATGGCCAACCTGCTGCTGCCGCTGGAGGCGTACAGCCTCGTCTCAAAGCTGAAGGAGCGCGTGACGGCGCCGATTCATCTGCACACGCACAACACGACCGGAACGGGCGACATGGTGTACCTCATGGCGGCGCTCGCGGGCGTGGACATTGTGGACACCGCGCTCTCCCCGCTCGGCAACGGCACGGCGCAGCCCGCGACGGAGCCTCTCGTGGCGACGCTCAGGGGGCACGACCGCGACACGGGGCTCGACCTCGAAAAGCTCAGTGAGGTCGCGAAGTATTTCCGCACCGTCGCCGACAGGTTCACGGCGCAGGGCATCATCGACCCCAAGGTGCTTCAGGTCGATACGAACACTCTGATCTATCAGGTGCCCGGCGGTATGCTGTCAAACCTGATCTCCCAGCTGAAGGACGCGAAGCAGGAGGAGAAATACTACGAGGTTCTGCGTGAGATTCCGCGCGTGCGCGCCGAATTCGGGTATCCCCCGCTCGTCACCCCGACAAGCCAGATCGTCGGCACGCAGGCGGTCATGAACGTGCTCTCCGGACAGCGCTACAAAATCGTGTCCAAGGAGTCAAAGGGCCTCATGCGCGGCGAGTACGGCCAGCTCCCCGGCCCCGTGGACGCCGAGGTGCAAAAGATCGTCATCGGCGACGACGAGATTATCACCTGCCGCCCCGCCGACCTTATCCCGCCGGAGCTCGACAAGCTCAAGAGCGAAATCGCCGACCTCGCGCGCTCGGAGGAGGACGTTTTGAGCTACGCCCTGTTCCCGCAGGTCGCGAGAACATTTTTTGAGAACCGCCTCGCCCGTGAGCAGGGGCTCACGGAGGACGATGAGGAGCTCATCGCCGTGCTCACGGCCGCGCTCCGCGCCTACGGCGCGCGCGAGAGCCACCCGCTCATCCGCAGCCTCGGGGACGCGTTCGACGCCGGTTCCGGCGCGCCGTCCTCAAACCCCACAATTCGCAGCTACAAATAATATTTCCATAAAATCTATAATAAATCGGAGATGAAATGCTTATGAAAAACTATAAGATTACAGTCAACGGCAAGACCTACGACGTCGGCGTGGAGGATGGCGATGTAAGCGCGCCGATAAAGTCGGTCAGTGCGGAGCCCGCCCCCGCAAAGCCCGCCCCGGCTCCGAAAGCGGAGCCCGCGGCAAAGCCCGCGCCCGCCCCGAAGCCCACAGCGGCTTCCGCGCCCGCCGGCTCCGGCGACGTCACGGCGCCCATGGCGGGTACCGTGCTGTCCGTGTCCGTATCCGAGGGCGACGCCGTGAAAGCCGGACAGGCGCTCGTCATTTTTGAGGCGATGAAGATGGAGACCGAGATCACCGCGCCCGCCGCCGGCGTCGTGAAGAAGATTCATGTCGCAAAGGGCGACGCGCTGGAGAGCGGCACCGTCGTCGTCACCCTCGGCTGAACAAAAAAACGAAATTAACATTAACAATTAATTATTAGGAAGGAATAACACTGTGGATTTTGGATTTTCGGAAGACCAAAAAATGATTGCGGAGCTCGCCGCGGATTTCGCGAAAAAGGAGATCGCGCCGCACATCGAGGAGGACGAGGAGAACCATTTTTACCGTCGCGACATACTGACGCAGATGGGTGAGCTTGGGCTGCTCGGCTTCAACATCCCCGAGGAGTACGGCGGGAACGGACTGGGCTGGATGGAGGCCGTCGCCGCGCTGTATGAGATCGCAAAGGTACACACCTCATGGCGTCTTAGCATAAGCGGCAACGTCTGGGGCCCCGCGCTGACGATTCTTGAGTACGGCACGGAGGAGCAGAAGCAGGCCTATATCCCCGGACTGTGCAGCGGCGAATTCGCCGGAAGCTTCGCGATTACGGAGGCCAACTCCGGCTCCGACGTCTCCGGCATGAAGATGACGGCGAAGGACGACGGCGACTTCTGGGTGCTCAACGGAAGCAAGATGTGGATCTCCGGCGGCCACACCTCCGACATCGGACTCGTCTACGCCAAAACCGACCCCACGGCCGGCGGCAAGGGCATCTCGTGCTTCATCGTCGATTACAACAACACCGAGGGTGTGGAGCGTATTCCGATTCACAAAAAGGTCGGTATGTGGCCCGCGCCGACGTCAGAGCTCGTCTTTGACAACGCGCGCATCCCGAAGGCGAATCTGCTCGGGCCGCTCAACCGCGGCTTCCAGATATGCATGTGGATGCTCAACAACACGCGCATGGGCTGCGCCACCGGCGGCGCGGCGCTCTCCGCCGCGTGTCTTGAGGGCGCGGTGCAGTACGCGAATGAGCGCACGCAGTTCGGCCAGCCGATCGGCAAATTCCAGATGATTCAGCAGCAGATCGCGGAGATGAAGCTTGAGGATGAGGCCGCGCTCGCGCTCGTGTACAAGGCCGCGTGGCTCAAGGAGAACAAGCTCCCGAACCAGCAGGCAACCTCCATCGCGAAGCTGTTCGGAAGCAACGCCGCCGTTCACGCCGCGAATCTCGCGATGAAGATCTACGGCTCCTACGGCTACTCGGACGAATATCCCTGCGGCAGATGGCTGCGCGACGCCAAGCAGTTTGAGATACTGGAGGGCACCTCCAATATCCACATGGGCATCGTCGCCGGTATCGAGCTGGGCTATCAGCCGAACAGATAGGGCGGAGGCATAAGTGAACGTTTTATATGAGGTTCGCGGACACGTCGCGCTGCTCACCATAAGCCGCCCGGAGGCGCTAAACGCCCTGAACACGGACACCCTGAAAGACCTTGAGCAGGTGCTGAATCAGGCAGAAGCGGACGAGAACGTCTACGTGCTCGTCATCACCGGCGCGGGCAAGGCGTTCGTCGCCGGCGCGGACATCTCCCAGATGAAGGACTTCACCGCGGTCGAGGCGCGCGCGTTCGGCGAGTACGGCAACAGCGTATTCGCGAAAATTGAGAACTCTGCGAAGCCCGTAATCGCGGCCGTCAACGGCTACGCGCTCGGCGGCGGGTGCGAGCTGAGTATGGCGTGCGACATCAGGCTCGCCGGGACAAAGGCGAAATTCGGTCAGCCCGAGGTCGGCCTCGGCATAACCCCCGGCTTCGGCGGAACCCAGCGTCTGCCGCGGCTCGTCGGCGCGTCAAAGGCGAAGGAGCTCATCCTCACCGCCGGTACAATCGGCGCGGAGGAGGCGGCGCGCATCGGCCTCGTAAGCCGCGTGCTGCCCGATGAGGAGCTGCTTGACGCCGCGCTGGAGCTCGCGGACAAGATCGCGTCGAACGCCCAGATCGCCGTCCGCCAGAGCAAGGCTGCGATAAGCAACGGCACGCAGGTCGATATTCAAACCGGCCTCGCCTATGAGGTGCAGGCCTTCGCGGTGTGCTTCGCTACAGAGGATCAGAAGGACGCCATGACCGCGTTCGTCAACAAGGACAAGCTCAACGGGTTCAAGAACAGATAGGAAGGACTTCTCAATGAAAAAAGTAAGCGTCATCGGCGCGGGAACGATGGGTCTCGACATCGCGCAGACATTTGCGCTCAAGGGCTTTGACGCGGTCGTCCGCGACATCACGGAGGACATCATCAACAGGGCCTCCGCAAAGCTCGAAAAAAGCCTCGCGCGCCTCGTCGAAAAGGGCAGACTCAGCGCGGAGGACAAGCAGAGCGCCCTCGGGCGCATCACCTTTACCACGGATCTGGCGCTGACCGCCGATTCCGACCTCGTTATCGAGGCGATCATAGAGGACGTCAAGATAAAAAAGGAGCTGTTCAAGACTCTCGACGGTCTGTGCAAGCCTGAGACAATCCTCGCGTCAAACACCTCCTCCCTGTCGATTACGGAGCTCTCCTCCGCGGTTGACCGCAAGGACAGGTTTATCGGTATGCACTTCTTCAACCCCGTACCGGCCATGAAGCTCGTCGAGGTCATTCGCGGAATCTTCACCTCCGATGAGACGTTCAAAGCGATACAAGAGCTCTCCGTCGTCATCGAAAAAGACCCCGTCGAGGTACAGGACGCCCCCGGCTTCATCGTGAACAAGATACTCGTCCCGATGATAAACGAGGCGATAGTCGTACTGGAGGAGGGCGTCGCGTCGGCGGAGGACATCGACAAGGCGATGAAGCTCGGCGCGAACCACCCGATGGGCCCGCTCGCGCTCTCCGACCTCATCGGCAACGACATCGTCCTGCACATAATGGAGATACTACATACGGAAACCGGCGACCCCAAGTACAGACCCGCCGCGTTGCTCAAAAAGATGGTCAGAGGCGGACTTCTGGGCAAAAAGACAGGCAAGGGCTTTTACGAATATCAATAAAAGGAGTGGTTCGCTGTGGAAAAACTAACAAGCGCGGCAGAGGCCGTTTCCAAAATCAAGGACGGTGACGTCCTGCTCGTCGGCGGCTTCGTAATGGCGGGAAGCCCGGAGACGCTGATAAAGGCCCTTTTGGAGACAAGCACTGCAAAAGACCTCACCGTCGTCTCAAACGACACCGGAACGGTCGATTCCAACATGATCAAGGTCATGCAGCAGGGCCGCGTGGTGAAAATCCACGGCTCGTACATCGGCTCAAACCCGATGACCGGTCAGATGCTCATCGACGACGCGGACAGCGTCACGCTCTACCCGCAGGGCACGCTGGCGGAGAAAATCCGTTGCGGCGGGGCCGGTATCGCGGGCTTCTACACGCCCGTCGGCGTCGGAACCGTGATTGAAAACGGCAAGGAGAAGCGCAAATTCGGCGACAGGGAGTATCTGCTCGAAACCGCGTTGCGCGGCAACGTCGCGTTCGTCAAGGCGACTGTCGCGGACAAATTCGGCAACTGCTTCATGCGCGGCTCGACGAAGAATTTCGGCGCTATCATGGCGCGCGCGGCGGATTACGTCATCGCGGAGGCAAAAAAGATCGTGGAGGTCGGAGAGCTTGACCCGGAGCTCGTGACGATCCCCGGCATCTTTATTGACGCACTTGTGCAATCGGAGGACATATAGATGGACGCAAAAGAATTCATTGCCCGCCGCGTGGCGCGGGAGCTCAGGGACGGCGACGTCGTCAACCTCGGTATCGGTCTGCCGACACTCGTCGCGAACTATGTGCCCGACGGCGTGGAGATCACGCTTCAGGCGGAGCACGGTATCCTCGGCGCGGGCGGCGCGGCGAAGCCCGGCGAGGAGGATCCGGAGATCATCAACGCCGGCGGCTTTCACATCACCGTTCTCCCGGGGGCGAGCTTCTTTGACAGCTCCACCTCGTTCGGGATTATCCGCGGCGGTCACGTCGATGTGACGATCCTCGGCGCGCTCCAGGTGGACGAAAAGGGCAACATCGCAAACTGGATGGTACCCGGCAAGCGCGTACCCGGCATGGGCGGCGCGATGGACCTCGTCGTCGGCGCGAAAGAGGTCATCGTCGCGATGGAGCACACGGTCAAGGGCTCGCACAAAATCATGGCGGAGTGCTCGTACCCGCTGACCGCCGTCGGCGTCGTGAAAAAAATCATCACGGAGCTCGGCGTCATGGAGATCACCCCGGAGGGCATCATACTCACGGAGATCGCGCCGGGCGTCACCGTCGAGGAGGTTCAGGCGGCGACCGACGCCGTGCTCATCATTCACGAAAATCTCAGCGTCATGGACGTATAAGTATCAAAAAAATCAAACTTTGGAGGAAGATATGTTTTTTACCGAAGACCACGAGTATATCCGCGACCTTGCGCGGGAATTTGCAGAGAAAGAGCTCGCCCCCGTCGCAAACGACATCGACAAGAACGACGAGGTGCCCCAGCGCATCTATGACCTCATGGCGGAGATGGGCTTTTTCGGGCTCAAAATCCCCGAGGCCTACGGCGGACAGGGACTCGACGTCCGCTCCTACGTCTGCGTCATGGAGGAGATCTGCAAAAAGAGCATCGCGGCGAGCCTGATTATGTCCTCCGCGAACTCCCTGTCCACCGCGCCCATGCTGCTCGCGGGAACGGAGGAGCAGAAGAAGAAGTACATCCCCGGAATCGCGAGCGGTGAGGACTTCATGGCGTTCGGCCTCACAGAGCCCGGCGCGGGCAGCGACGCGGGCTCCATGACCACAAAGGCCGTGGAGGACGGCGACAGCTACATCCTCAACGGCAGAAAGTGCTTCATCACCGGCGCGCCGTTCGCCAAGAACACCGTCGTGTTCGCCAAGACAAGCCCCGACAAGGGCTCAAAGGGCATCACGAGCTTCATCGTCGATATGAGCCTGCCCGGCGTATCCGTGGGCAAGCACGAGGACAAGATGGGTCTGCGCGGCGTCGCCACGAGCGATATTGTGCTTGAGGACGTCCGCATTCCCAAGAGCGAGATACTCGGCGAGATTGACCGCGGATTCATCACGGCGATGAAAACGCTGTCCATCGGGCGCATCGGCGTGTCCTGCCAGGGCATCGGCATCGCGCAGGGCGCGCTTGACGAGGCCGTCAAGTATATTCGTGAGCGCAAGCAGTTCGGCCACCGCCTCGCGGACTTCCAGAGCCTTCAATTCATGATCGCCGACATGGAGACGAAGCTGAACGCCGCGCGTCTGCTCGTCTACAACGCCGCCTACGAGATGGACAACGGCAACGACGTCACGAAGGCCGCGTCCATGGCGAAGCTCTTCGCCACGGAGACCGCGCTGGAGATCGTAAGCGATGCGCTGCAAATGCACGGCGGCTACGGCTACATCAAGGAGTACACGATTGAGCGCCTGTACCGTGACGCGCGCGTGCTGACCATCTATGAAGGCACCTCGCAGGTTCAGAAGATGGTCATCTCGGGATTAGTAATAGGTAAATAAGGAGATTTACGAATGAACATACTTGTATGCATCAAGCAGGTGCCCGACGTCAGCACGCTGAAGGCGGACGCCGCGACGAACGCCCTGCCGATCGAAAGCGCGCCGAACATCGTCAACACGCTGGACACCTACGCGCTGGAGACTGCGGTGCTCCTCAAGGACGCCGACGCGGAAATCAAGGTATTCGCGCTCACCATGGGGCCGGAGGCCGCGAAGGAGGCGCTGAAAAGCAGCCTTTCCGTGGGCGCCGACAAGGCCTACAGGGTCTCGGACGTCTCGCTCGAGAATTCGGACACTCTCGCGACGAGCTACACGCTCTCCCGCGCCGTGAAAACGATTGAGGCGCGCGAGGGGCTGACGTTTGACCTCATTCTCTGCGGCAAGCAGACGCTCGACGGCGACACCGCGCAGGTCGGCGCGCAGCTCGCGGAGCATCTCGGCTACCCGCAGATCACCGCCGCGCTGGAGATTTCCACGGGCGACGGCAAGGTGCGCGCGCGCCGTGAGACCGGCGACGGCTACGAGGTGCTCGAGACCGCGCTTCCCGCGGTCGTGACGATCTCCAAGACGGCGTATGAGCCGCGCTACGCCTCCGTAAAGACGAAGATGGCGGCAAACCGCGCGGAGATTCCGGTTCTCACCGTCGAGGATTTGGAGCTCGACGCGGCGCGGATCGGTCTCACCGGCTCTCCCACGAAGATCAAGAGCACGTATACGCCCAAGCGCAAGACGGGCGGCATCAAGCTCGAGGAAGAAGACGGCGTAATAGCGGCGGAAAAACTGGCGGCGCTCCTCAGTGACGCCGGCATCATATAGGAGGGGCGGACATGAGCGAAAATAAGAATCTCTGGGTGTTTATAGAGGCCTTGGGCGGCAAGCCCAAGATTGTGAGCATAGAGCTGCTCGGCGCGGGCCGCCGTCTTACCGACGCGGTCGGCGAAAAGCTCGTCGCGGTCGTCATCGGAAGCGACACGGCCGAGGCTGTCAAGACCGCGACCGCCTACGGCGCGGATCAGGTTCTTGTCGTTGAGGGCGCCGACTACGCCGATTACAGCACCGACGCCTACACCTACGCGCTGGAACAGCTTATCGGCAAGTACAAGCCCGCGACAATTCTCCTCGGCGCAACGGGCATCGGGCGCGATCTCGCCCCGCGTCTCGCCGCGCGGCTGAACACCGGCCTGACGGCGGACTGCACGGGTCTCGACATCGACGCCGCGACGGGCACGGT
>JAISKU010000169.1 GCA_031261245.1 Oscillospiraceae bacterium
TGGTTGCGCGACGCGATTTCCGGCACGACGCCGCCGTACAGCGCGAACTTGTCCGCCTGCGAAAATATCTCGTCGGACAGCACCTCGCGCCCGTCGCGCGTCACCGCCACCGCCGTCTCATCGCACGAGGATTCAACTGAAAGAATAATCATTGTAAGCTCCAACAAAACCTTTTTTCTTTGCCGCCCTTGAAAGGCGAATCTGATTTTTATTTTGTCATTTTTGTCTCCGACGGCACTGTTTTCTGCCGAAAACCTGTCTCCGACGGCGCCATTTTCTGCCGAAAATTTGTCTCCGACGGCGCCATTTTCTGTCGAGAAAATGGCGGAAAAGCGATTTGAAACCTACGGTTTCAAAACTTCCCTCACACGATTGGCTTACGGGAGTTTTTCGCTTCAAAACGCTTATTCGTTTGTGAGGACGCAACACTTTCGCTGACACGCAATCGCTCGCGTGCAAAACCGCATTGGCGAATCGTTGACGGCCCTGCCGTACTGCGGCGCTACACTATCACAACCACACCTGAAACATAATTGCCGCGATCTCCCGCGCCCAGTAGAACGCCTTTAGCGCAAAATACGGCGTGCGCGAGGACGCGGTGTACGGCGTCAAGCCGAGCTGCTTTGCGAGCCTCTGCGCCCTGAACTCATGGAACCCGTCGGTCACAATCACGACGCCGAGCGACAGGTCAATCCCGTTCTCCCGCGCGAGCGCGATTGAAAATTCGAGGTTTTCGCCCGTACTGCTCGAGCCGTCCTCGAGAAAAACGCGCGACATGTCGCCTCCGCGCGCGTCGAGCCACCGCCGCATCGCCTCCGCCTCGCTGACGCGCTCATTCGGCCCCTGCCCGCCCGAGAGTATGACGTCGCACCCCGGATGCGCCTTGATGTACGTCTCGGCGGCGCGCAGCCGCCCGGCGAGCATCACACTCGGCAGCGTGTGGTCAACGGGCGACAGCCCGCAGCCGAGCACGATCACCGCCGCATCCTCCGGGATATCCGCGTCGTCGTAGTAGCGCGAGATAATCTGCGCGCTCGCGACGGCGCACGCGAGGAGCGCCGCGCACACGAGCGACGCCGTGACCCTCGCCGCGACCTTGTAAAAGCGCGGCGCGCGCCTCGACAGAAGCTGGAACGCGACCGCCGCGACGACAACCGCCGCAGCAGCGATCGCGGGCAGCACCGCGAGGCCGAGCCCGTAGCCGAGGCCCGCCGCGGCGATAAGACCGAGCCCGACAGCGAGTACCGCGAGCAGAACGGGAAGCTTTTTCATCTACTGCGCCGCAAATTTGTCCTTGCCCGCAAAGCAGATCGGGCAGACCCACGTGTCAGGCAGCTCCTCAAACGGCGTCTCGCCGTCGTACACGTGCCCGCACACCGTACAGACCCACTTCTTCGGCTTATCCGCCGCCTTGCCCGCAGCGAAATCCGCGAACGCCGCCTTGGACAAGTCCTTCATCTCCGCCTGATAGTCCGCGTAGATCAACGGCTTCGCCGCAGTCTCGCCCTTCCACGCGTCCGGAACCTCGCAGAAAAACGCCGTGTGCGTCGCGAGCTCCTTCGTCTCCGTTACCTTCAGCCGCAGGTACGCCACACCGCCGTCCAGTACCGGCAGCCCGTCGCGCAGCTCGTGCGCGACGGCGCTCCACTTGTCCGCGTCACGCGCGGACTGGAACCCGAAAATCGCGACCGCCAGCGGATCCACCGCCTCCGACAGCACCGACAGCGTGAACTCGCCGTACTTTTTAATCAGCTCGTTCGTGTAATTCTCCTTCATCACCGCGACGACGACCACGGGGTTCTCCCCGCTCGAAAGCTGCGCGAGCGAATCGACGACGCACCCGCCGTACCCCTCGCCGTTCTTCACCCCTATGACATACAGTCCGTAGGACAGACTTCTCAATGCTTTTGCGTCCATTTTATTTACCTCCAAATTATTACTGTCTTACTTGTACCATTTTTCGCGCAAATAGTAAAGTCATATATTGTTAAGATTTAATAATAAAAAAGTGTTGACAAACATTTCGTCTTGTGTTATTGTTCTATTTGAGTAGTACACTAATACAATAACACAGCGGAGGTGACGACAAATGGAGTTCAGCTTTGACGCGGACCGCCCCATCTACATCCAGCTAAAGGAGCGCGTCAAAATCAAAATCGTGTCGGGCGAATATCCCCCCGGGAGCCAGATACCGACGGTGCGGGAGCTCGCGGAGCAGTCCTCGGTGAACCCGAACACGATGCAAAAGGCGCTCTCGGAGCTTGAGCGCGACGGTCTGCTCTTCGCGCAGAGAACGAGCGGGAGATTTGTCACGGAGGACGCGGGGCTCGTGGAAAACCTGAAAAAGGAGCTCGCGGGTACCGAAATCTCGCGTTTTCTGAAGGTCATGGCGTCCATCGGAATCCCGCCCGACGAGGCGGCGGGGCTCATCACAGCGACAAAGGAGGAAGAATAAATGGCGATTTTGGAGTGCAGCGGGCTCACCAAGCGCTACGGTACGCGGCTCGCACTCGACAGGGTGAGCCTCACGATTGAGCCGGGGCGCATCGTCGGGCTGCTCGGCCCGAACGGCAGCGGCAAGACGACATTTCTGAAGATTTGCAACGGACTTCTCACCCCGTCGAACGGCACAGTGCTCATCGACGGCGTAGCGCCGGGCGCGGCGACGAAGTCGTGCGTGTCGTTTCTGCCGGAGCGCACGTACCTGAACGACTGGATGACGGTCGCTCAAATCATCGACTTTTTCAGCGATTTCTACCCGGATTTCTCGCGCGAAAAGGCGTATTCCATGCTCGGAAGCCTGAATCTCAGCAGCCGTGACAGGCTGAAAACTCTCTCAAAGGGTACAAAGGAAAAGGTGCAGCTCATTCTCGTCATGGCGCGGCAGGCGAAGCTCTACCTGCTTGACGAGCCCATCGGCGGCGTCGATCCCGCCGCGCGCGACTACATTCTCAACACGATAATCAAGAACTACAACCCCGAGGCGTCGGTCGTCCTCTCCACGCACCTGATCGCGGACATTGAGACGATCCTCGACGACGTGATCTTCCTCAAGGACGGCACGGTCACGCACGCCGCGGCGGCGGATGAGCTGCGCGAGAAGAACAACATGTCGATTGACGGACTGTTCCGGGAGGTGTTCAAATGTTAGGCAAGCTGCTCAAGTACGAGTTCCGCTCGACGGGTCGCGTGTTTCTGCCGTTTTACGGCGCGCTCGTCGTCGTCGCGATCGTCACGCGCATCCTCAACTCCGTGAAACCGTCGGGCAGGGTGGGTCTCATCGCCCCGCAGCTGATCGGCATCGTCGTCACGGCGCTTATGCTCGGCGCGGTGTGTGTCATCGCGATAATCCTGACGATACAGCGGTTCAACCGCAACCTTCTCGGCGACGAGGGCTATCTCATGTTCACGCTCCCCGTCGGCACGGACAGCCTGATCTGGTCAAAGTTGATAGTGTCCGTCGTGTGGTTCCTCCTGAGCGCGGTTTTCGGACTTTTTGCGATCGCAATCCTGACGCCGAACCTCACGCGCGAGATTCTCAAGGGCATCGGCGTCTTATTCCGCGACCTGTTCGGGCACGGCGCGGCGCGGGACTTCTCCACCGTAATCTATCTCCTGTCCGGGGTCCTCTCGGTCGTGTGGGCGGTGCTGTCCGTGTACACGGCGGGGTCTCTCGCGATGCTCGTAAACCGCCGCCGCGGGCTCGCCGCGTTCGGCTTTTGGATCGGCATAACGACCGTCGCGCAGATAATCGGCACGCTTCTGCTCACATGGGCGACGCACATCGACTATTCCGCATGGTGGAACGAGCTCTCCTACGGGACGCGGGAGGTCCTCGGGTCGCTCGCGGTCTGCGCGACAGCGCTCGTCGGCTCCGCGGCGCTGTACATCATCACGCGGGTTATGCTTAAACGCAGACTCAACCTCGAATAGCGTTTGACGCGGCGGGAAAATAAGGGTATAATAGTGGCAGTCTGCGGAGACGCGGACTGCCGCTGATTTTTGGCGCTTTCGACATTGTTCGACTTTTTATGACATAACAGAAAAGGAGAAATGTTTCACGTGAAACTTTTTGTTATAGACGGAAACAGTATTATCAACCGCGCGTACTACGGAATCCGCCAGTTGAACGCGCCCGACGGGACGCCCACAAACGGCGTCTACGGCTTCATTCGCATACTCCAAAAGCTGTTAAATGACGAAAAACCGGACGCTCTCGCCGTCGCTTTTGACCGTCCGGAGCCGACGTTTCGACATAATCTGACAGAATCCTACAAAGCCACGCGCCACGGTATGCCGGACGAGCTCGCGGCCCAGATGCCGATTCTGAAGGACGTACTCGACGCGATGAACATCACGCGGTTCGAGCTCGCGGGGTGGGAGGCCGACGACATTTTGGGGACTCTCGCGGCGCAAAGCGGCGCCGAGACCGTCATCGTTACGGGCGACAAGGACAGCTTACAGCTCATAGACGGCGCGACGCGCGTACTGCTGATCAAGACCGTCAAGGGTCAGACGGAGACGACGAACTTCACTGCGGAGCGGTTTTTCGAGGAGTACGGCTTTGAGCCGGCAAAGCTCGTAGACTTAAAGGCGCTGATGGGCGACGCGTCGGACAACATACCGGGCGTAAAGGGCGTCGGGGAGAAGACCGCGCTCGACCTCGTGCGGCGCTTCGGCGGCATTGAGGAACTCTACGCCGACCTCGACGCGCTCGACATCAAGGACGCGGTGCGGAGCAAGCTGCGCGACGGGCGCGAGAGCGCCGAGCTGTCGAAAACGCTCGCGACGATACGCACGGACGCGCCCGTCGAGT
>JAISKU010000171.1 GCA_031261245.1 Oscillospiraceae bacterium
CGCAACTTCGACTACGCCGTGATGATGTCCCAGAAGCAGGGCTTTGACCTGTGGGACAGCCTGAGCAAGACCGTGGGCTTCAGCATCGTGAACCTGATGTCGGGCGCGCTCAACCCCGACGGACTTATTGAGGAATTCGCGTTGCCGTATCAGGAGGCGCTTGACACATATTTTGCGAAATAGTAAGCCGTGGCAAGACGTGGGCGGAGGGAGATGAGCTTTTGCGCCGCATAAAGAGATTTGGTTTTTTGCTGCTCACCGTGGTTATGGCGGTTCAGCTCGTGTCCTCCTGCGCGGTTAGTAAGAGCGTCGGCTCGACAAATACCGAGGAGAGCTACGAGACGTACCGCGACGTGCCGGGCGTCGGGCCCGACGAAATTGCGGCCATTGAGGCGCTCGCGCGATCAACGCCGCTGTTTACCTATGGCATGACGTCGAGCACGGAGTGCTTCTATGACAAGAACGACGACCTGACAAAGGGCTTTTCGGTGCTGTTCTGCAAGTGGCTGACGGACTTTTTCGGAATACGCTTCCGCCCCGTGGTCTACAACTGGGATACGCTGCTGGCCGACCTCTCAACGGGCGATATCGCGTTCTCGGGCGAGATATCAACGGCGTTTCGCGGCGATGAGCGCTATTACATGACCGACGCGATTGCGGAGCGCCGCATAATGCTTGTCAGTCGCGAGGGGATTACGCTGACGACGAACCACGCGGATTCAGAGGGGCGCGGACTGCGGTACGGCTTCCTCACGGGCACGCGCACACAGGATATAGTCGGGCAGTATCTCGGAAGCGATTTTGAGGCGGTGCCGATCGCGAACTACACGGAGGTGTACCAAAAGCTGCTGCTCGGCGAGATAGACGCGCTGCTGATGGATGAGAGCGCCGAGGGCCATTTTTCAGTGTTCGGCAACCTCGTAATAGAGGAGTTCCAGCCGATAGCGTACAACATGGTCGCGATGGCGACGGAGAACGAGAAGCTCGCGCCGATCATAGACGTCGTGCAAAAATATATGGAGAGCGCCGGGAGCTACAAATTTCAGGAGATGTACGAGGCGGGATACACGGAATACCTCAAATACAGCCTCTCACTGCGCCTCGGGGAGGAGCATAACGACTATATTGACGCACATTCCGAGGCGTCCGCGGCCGTCCGCGTGCTTGTGAACCCCAACAACTACCCCGTGAGCTTTTACAACAAAAACGACAACGCCTATCAGGGCATTGCCGTGGATATCCTCGACGAGATTGCGAGTATAACGGGTCTGCACTTCGCGTATGCGGCGCATCCGGGCTCCGACCTGACTCCGGAGGCTCTCTCGGAGGACGTCGCGGACATGTGCGCGGGGACTATCCGCACCTCCGGAACAGAGGGGGATTACCTGTTCTCCGAGGCGCCGTATCAGATCGACTACTACACGTTCATCTCGCAATCCGCGTTCCGCGACGTCACGCTGTCGGATATACCGTATCTGCGCGTCGCGCTGCTGTCCGGCGCGGCGTATTCGGAGACGTTCTACTCGATGTTCCCTGGACACCGCGGCGCGACGGTGTACGCGAACGGCGCGGACGCCGTGGACGCGCTCAAGCGCGGCGACGCGGATCTGCTCTTCGGTACGCGCAACACGCTGCTCAGCCTAACCAACTACCAGGAGATGACGGGCTACCGCGCGAACCTCGTGCTGTCGCGCCCGTACGAGATATATTTCGCGTTCGGCGTCACGGACGACACCCTCGCGTGGATTATATCAAGCGCGCAGGCCGTCATCGACACCGACATAATCGTGGACGGCTGGACGCGGCGCGTGTTCGACTACTCCGGCACCGTCGCGAAGGCGCAGCGCCCGTTCTTCATCGGGGTGCTGATTCTGCTGCTCGCGCTGCTGTGCATGGTCGTGATTGTACTCGTGCGCAACAGGCGCAGCGCCGCTGTTTTGGAGAGCACAGTCTCGGAGCGCACAAAGCAGCTACGGGAGCGGACGGAGGAGCTTGAGATACAGACCGCCGCCGCAAACGTCGCGTCGCAGGCGAAGAGCGAGTTTTTAGCGCGAATGTCACATGAGATACGCACGCCGCTAAACGCCGTAATCGGCATGACGGAGATTGCGCTGCGCGCCGACAACTCCGAGAAAAAGGACTCGTCCCTCAGGGAGATTGAGGCGGCGTCGCACCACCTGCTCGGCATACTCAACGACGTGCTCGACATGGCGAAGATTGAGAGCGGGAAATTCCAGCTGAGTACCGACAAATTCTTCCTGCGCACCGCGCTG
This sequence comes from Oscillospiraceae bacterium, assembly GCA_031261245.1. Taxonomy (GTDB): domain Bacteria; phylum Bacillota; class Clostridia; order Oscillospirales; family Oscillospiraceae; genus JAIRRO01. Next base: position 2,274 of record JAISKU010000171.1, read on the forward strand.
TCCGAGGTGGAGAACATCATAGTGCAGCGCTGCGCGGAAAAGGACGTCGAGCTCAAGTGCAACTTCCACGACATGACGGATTATGGCGTAATAGGCGACAAGCTGCGCCTGAAACAGGTGCTTATCAACCTGCTCGGGAACGCCGTGAAATTCACGCCTGAAAAGGGCACAATCTCATTCCTCGCGGAAGCGGAGGAGTCGGAAGAGAGCATCAGGGTGCGCTTCCGCGTCGCGGACACGGGCATCGGAATTAGCGAGGAGCAGATGGGGAATCTGTTCACCGCGTTTGAGCAGGCGGATTCGACTATCGCCGTGCGATTCGGCGGGACGGGCCTCGGGCTGTCCATCAGCCAGAACCTCGTCGGGCAGATGGGCGGCGTGATTACGGTCGAAAGCACGCCGGGCAAAGGCTCTACCTTTGAGTTTACGATTGATATGGAGCGCACAAACGCCCTGTCGCAGGAACCGGAGACGGTGAGCGAGCAGCTTGCGGACTTTTCCGGCAAGAGGATAATCGTCGCCGAGGATATCGAGATAAACCGCATCATTATCCGCGAGCTTCTGGAGGATACGCACATCACGATTGACGAGGCCTCCGACGGACTTGCGGCAGTGGCGCTGTTTGAGCGCGCACAGCCGGGGCACTACGACCTCATTCTCATGGATGTGCAGATGCCGAACATGAACGGCTACGAGGCCACGCGGGCGATACGCGCCCTGCCGAACCGCGCGGACGCCGTGACGATTCCGATTATCGCGCTCACCGCGAACGCATACAAGGAGGACATCGACCGCGCGCTCGAGTCCGGCATGAACGGGCACCTCGCAAAGCCGATTGACATCGGCGACGTGATGAAGGCGCTGGCGAAGTATTTGGGATAGAGTAAAGCGGCGGGGAAACCCGCCGCTTTACTTCAAATGCCGCGCGCCGCCTATTTCAGCATGGCGGCAAGGTCAAGCGTGAGTGTCTCCTCCTGCGTTACGCCGTCGTTGAACGTGACGACGGCGCGGAGGGTCACGAAGTCCGGCATGGCGGCGTTGAACTCGTCGGAAATCGGCCCGATCCCGATGACAAACAGCTCATCCATTTGCAGCTCGCTTTCTGTCTGCGTGAACGTAAAGGTGCTGTCCTCGCCAAAAAAGGTCTGCTCGTCCGCGCTGAAAACGGCGCTTTTTACATTCTCGCCCACGCACTTGAGGCCTATGCTCAGGTACTCTCCGCCGTCGTCAAGGCTCCCGCTCTGCGAGCTTTGCGGAACGAGGTCAAACTCGAGCCGCAGCTCCGAATCGCCCTCCTGAGGATCGAGCGCGTATGCGCTGATTGAGAAGCTGTTCCCCCCGCGCGGACTGAAAAACGTGCCGCCGAATATCGCGAGGCACAGCGCCGCCGCGATGGCCGCAAAAACCGGCGCGCGGCGGAACGCGCGGCTTTTTGTCGCCGTCCTGTCTTTCATGGCGGCTTTCACTTTGTAAATCTGCTCCTGTGTCGGCGTATGGATCTCCATCGCCTCTTTGTATTCATCCTTAAACATCGGTGTAGCTCCTTTCGAGTTTGGGTTTTAGCAGTTTTCTCGCTCTCGCGAGACGCGATTTGATTGTGTTCACGTTCACTCCGAGCGCCGCGGCAATCTCCGCAACGGACATCTCCTCATAGTAGAACAGATGGATTACAGTGCCGTACTTCTGCGGCAGATGCTTGACGGCCTCGACAACCTCACTCCGGGTTTCAGATCTTGGATATTTTTCATCGACAGGCAGATCGGTCGGTAATTCGACGGTTTTTTTGTTCCATACAGAGCTGAAGAATTTGCGGCTTGTGTTGATTGTGACACGTATGAGCCACGCCTTTACGTGCTCGTCACTGTCGAACGCGATCTTTGAGCCGCACAGCTTCAAAAAGACGTCTTGGAACACATCGTCCGCGTCGGCCTGATTTTTCGTTCGTGCGAACGCGATCCGGAAAACCATATCGGCGTATTTGTTGACAATCTCATCCAACCAATCGCAGCGCGCTTGCGATTGAATATCCATAGGCGATCACCCCTTCAACAACAATACCTCGAAACGGGGTAAAAGGTTGCAAAAAAAATTCCGCTAACGCAAAAGCGGCGGGAAAACCCGCCGCTTTTTTGTGCTCTTGCTATTTACTTTTCTTTTCGCTCTGCAAAATCAGCAGGGCGGCGATTGCGGTGATGACCGCGAGCGCGGCGAGTATCGCGGCGGTGGCGGGAACGGAGAGGTGCAGCTGCCCGAGGGCGACCTGACCGCACGCGATGAATCCGAAGAGGACGAACACGCCCGCCGAGATGAGCTTCACCGTGCGCTCCGGTATGCGCTTGCGAAGAACGGTGCCGACGAGGATGCCGAGGCCGTCGGCGACGAGCATCCCGACCGTCGTGCCGGCGAGAACGGCGACGGGGTGGCCGGGGAATTTCGTGGCGACGGCGATCGTGGCGAGCTGGGTCTTGTCGCCCATCTCGGCGATGAAGAACGCCACCGCGACGGTGAGGACGGGGCCGAAGCGCGTGGTCTTGTTCTCCTCTCCGTCGAGCTTGTCGCCGCGGATTGTCCACAGCCCGAAGAAGATGAAGGAGAGCGCCGCGAGCCCCTGAATCCAGAGCTGCAAGGCGGCGAAGCGGGTTATGAGGGTGCCGACGGCGACGGCGAGGGCGTGGTTGAGCACCGTCGCGATAAATACGCCGAGCATGACCTTGGAGGCCTTGTATTTCGCGGCGAAGGCCATCGCGAGAAGCTGGGTTTTGTCGCCCATCTCCGCCAGAACAACGGTGCCCGCCGCAAACAGAAACGCCGCAATGAGTGTGCCCATAATTTTTCCCCTATCTGAATGTTTTTTATTAAAAAACGAGGCCTTTAACATAACTCCACGCGGAGTTATGTTAAAAGTCTCGTTACCCGCAGGCCGCAAAGCCAGACCGCCGTGGCGGCCAGTATGTTGACTTTGCGAAAAAACTACTCCCTTTTAACCTAGTGAGTTTACCATATATCAAATATGCTTGTCAATACAAATTGCGCCAAATATAATTTTGTTGTATTCTGTTAAAAAACGCGCTATAATAATATAATATTACAAAATACAAAAACGGGTGAAGACATGCTTGATTTGATTATGGAGAAGTGCCTGAAGTACCAGAGGCATTTCTCAGAGCTTTTGGAGATCGGCTGCAAAATAGTGGATATTCCGGACGGCGTACCCTCGACGCTGATTCCGGAGGATGAGATGCGCAATTTTTGCGCGCACTGCCGTTTTGAGAAGAAGAACGAGCTCGCCACACATCTGTACGGCTGTCACGAGGCGCACAGGTGGAACGGCAAGTATATATACTACTGCCCGATCGGGCTGACGTTTATCGCGGCGTCGATTTCAGGGGAGAGCGGAGAGCTTTTGGGAGGGCTTGTGCTCGGGCCGATCGTCATGGGGGATTTGCAGGACGTGCTGTACGACCTGCCGTCACAGGACATGGCGTGGGACGTGTCGCGCCTGTCCGTGTTCTCAACGCAGAAGGTGCAGCACATCTCGGAGATATTCTCGGCCGTAACCTCGCACATCTCGGGCTTTGAGCGACAGAAGCTGCAGAATCTGATGTACGATCAGGAGCGGATTCTCAAGGAGATATACATCGCAAAGGACTATTACGGCGGAAGCGACACGCAGAGCGCGGACATGCTGCTGCAATTTGAGAAGGCGCTGCGGCTCACGGTCATAAGCGGCGAAAAAGAGGCCGCGCTGAAGATGATAAACGAGCTGCTCGCTCACATATACGTGTACTCAAACTACGATTTCGCGTCCGTGAAGGTGCGGCTGCTCGAGCTGCTTGTCGTGCTCTCCCGCGCGACGATTGAGGCGGGCGCCGACCCAGGGGACACGTTCCGCATGTCCGAGGACTTCATAACGCAGATTGAGCAGTATTCCGACGTGGATCAGCTCGCGTTCTGGATATCGGACATCGTGCGGCGCTTTGTCGTGCAGGCGTTCGATTTGGCGCAGGTGAAGCACTCAGACGTGGTGTTCAAGATCACGAACCACATCAAGAAGAACTGCGCGGAGAAGCTGACGCTCGACAGCCTCGCGCGCGAGGTGTATCTGTCAAAATCGTATCTGTCGAGCATTTTCAAGCAGGAGACGGGAATGAGCCTCACGTCGTACATCACAAAGGTGCGCGTGGAGAAGAGCAAGAAGATGCTGATTGAGGACAGCGTGGGCCTTGCGGCGATTGCGAGCCAGTGCGGGTTTAAGGATCAGAGCTATTTTACAAAGGTGTTCAAGAAGGAGACGGGGATTTCGCCGAAGAGATTCAGGAACGGGTATTTCGGGGATTAGATATTCGGCGCGATAATTCGCCCATTTATATTTGAAAAAGTTGCTCCCATGCGTTATAATGCCTTGGGAGTGATTTTTTTGGATTTTGAGGAATATTTTGCCGCGCTGCGCGGGAAGAAAATCGCGGTTATCGGGCTCGGGATTTCAAACAGACCGCTGCTGCGGCTGCTGGAGGAGCGCGGGCTCGACGTCACGGTGCGCGACAAGAAGGACGGGGAGGATTACCTCGCGGGCCTCACGGAGGACGTGATTTTCCGCACGCCCGGCCTCATGCCGCACACGCCGCAGCTCGCGGCGGCGGTCGCTCGCGGATCGGTGCTGACGAGTGAGATGGAGGCATTTTTTGAGGTCTGCCCGTGCAAAATTATCGCGGTTACGGGCTCCGACGGCAAGACGACGACGACCTCGATCATCGCGGAGCTCTTGCGCGGCGAGGGAAAGACCGTACACGTCGGCGGGAACATCGGAACGCCGCTTTTGGATCGCGTGCCCGACATGCGGGCGGAGGACTTCGCGGCCTTGGAGCTGTCGAGCTTTCAGCTGATTACGATGAAAAGAAGCCCGGATATCGCGGTGATAACGAACGTCGCGCCGAACCATTTGGACATTCACCGCGATTTTGCGGAGTATGTTGACGCGAAGAAGAACATTTTTGCGCACCAGAGCAAGGACGGCGTGCTCGTGCTCGACTATGACGATGAAATCTGCCGCAAATTCGCGGCGGAGGCGGTCGGCGAGGTGCGGTTTTTCAACGAGGAGACTATTGATTTTGAGATTAGAATTCCCGGAGCGCACAACGTACTGAATTACAAGGCGGCGATTGCCGCGACGCGCGGGCTTGTGTCGGACGACACGATTCGGCGCGTGGCGCGGGAATTCAACGGCGTGGAGCACAGGATTGAGCTCGTGCGGGAGCTGCGCGGCGTGAAATACTACAACGATTCGATTGCGTCGAGCCCGTCGCGGACGATCGCGGGGCTGCGCTCGTTTTCGCAGAAGGTGAGACTCATCGCGGGCGGCAAGGACAAGGGCGTACCGTTCGACAGTCTCGGACCGGAGATAATCGAGCGCGTCAAGACGCTCGTGCTGACGGGCTACACCGCGGAGAAAATCCGCGATGTGGTTGTGAACTGCGAGGGGTTTTCGGGCTCGCCGGACATTGTGATTGAGCCGGATTTTGAGCGGGCGGTACTCGCGGCACGGGACGCGGCCTCGGCGGGGGATATCGTGCTGCTCTCGCCCGCGTGCACGTCGTTTGACCGTTTCAAAAACTTTGAGGAGCGCGGAAATGTGTTTAAGGAGCTTGTGAAGGGACTTGAATGAGTTATTGAAAACGCTCACGAGCGCGGACGCGCCGGCGGGGTATGAGGCGGCGGGCGCGGCGCTCGCGGCGGAGCTGCTGCGGCCATACGCTGACGAGGTGACGGTTG
>JAISKU010000207.1 GCA_031261245.1 Oscillospiraceae bacterium
CGAGCATTTTTGCGATCAGCTCACGCGTGAACGGGCTCGCGGCGTCGCCGCCGCGCACAATGTAGGCGTGGGACAGGCGATCATTTGACAACGACGTTCGCCTCCCCAAACATTTCGGAAAGCTCCCGCAGGAGCGCGTCGTGGATGACGCACTTCCCGCCGGCGCGCTTCTTCGTGTCCTCATAGTACAGCACAAGCTGCTCGCGCCCCGGGAACATCGACAGCAAGAGCGTCAGGCGGCGCATACGTGCGTCGTCCTCGGCGGGAATTTTCACGTACAGCCGCCGTTCCGCGTCGGGCGACGCCACGCCGTCAAGGTCGGAGACGGGGCGGATCATGTTCGCCATTATCTGCGGCGCCTTGTCGTCCCGCGCGGAGATCTTCCCCGTCACGAGAATCACGGCGTTCTGTGCGAGATAGCCGCCGCACGCGTCGAGCACGCGCGCAAACACAATCAGCTCGATTGAGCCCGTGCCGTCGTCGATGGTGACGTAGGCCATCTGCGAGTTGTTCTTCGTGGTTTTCGCGCGCACGTAGGAGACGACGCCGATGAGCTTGACCTCCTGCCCCTCCTGATAGCGCTCCGGCCCGTCCTCGCGCGTGAAATCGGCGAGTATGCCGCCGGCGTTCACGACGCCGAGCTCGCGCGCCTTCGCGCGGTACTCGTCAATCGGGTGGCCCGACAGGTACATGCCCGTGACCTCGTGCTCCATGCTCATCAGCTCCGCGCGGGAGAACTCCGGCAGCTCCGGGACATGCACCGATGAGCTCACGGCCGGCGCGGCATCCGATTCCCCGAAGCCGAACAGGTCGATCTGACCCTCCACGTTCTTTCGCAGCGTGTCCGACACGTCGCGCATTATCGGCTCGAGCACCGCCATGAGCTGACTGCGCTTGAACCCGAACGAGTCGAGCGCGCCGCACTTTATCAAGCTCTCAATCGCGCGCTTGTTCGTGTCCGCGCCGTGCAGACGGCGCACGAATTCCTCGAGAGAGTGGAACGCGCCGTTCTTCTCGCGCTCCTCGACGAGTCCGGCGATGAAGCCGCGCCCGATGTTCTTCGCGGCGACGAGGCCGTAGCGGATATCGCCGCCCTCGACGGAGAACTCGGAGACGGACGTGTTCACGTCCGGCGGCAGGAGCTGTATCCCCATCTCGCGGCACTCGGCGGCGTATTCCGCGATCTTCTCCGGCCAGCCGAGCACGGAGGACAGCAGCGCCGCCATGTACTCGCGCGGGTAGTGCTTTTTCAGATACGCCGTCTGGTACGCGATCACGGCGTATGCGACAGCGTGCGCCTTGTTGAACGCGTAGTTTGCGAAGTCAAAAATCTCATCGTAAATCGACGACGCGACAGCGGGCGGCACGCCGTTCGCGGCGCAGCCGGGAATATTGCGCGCCGGGTCGCCGGAAATGAACGTCAAACGCTCCTTCTCGATCTCCGACTGCTTCTTCTTGCTCATGGCGCGGCGGATCATGTCCGCCTGCCCGAGCGTGAAGCCCGCGAGGCGGCGGAAAATCTCAATCACCTGCTCCTGATACACGATACAGCCGTAGGTGACGGAGAGAATCGGCTCTAAAAGCGGGTGCTTGTACGTGATTTTTTCGGGATTCTTGCTGTTCTCCAAAAATTTCGGTATCGAGTCCATCGGCCCGGGGCGATAGAGCGCGATTATCGCGGTGATGTCCTCGATGTTCTTAGGCTCAAGCCCGATGCACACGCCCGTCATGCCCGCCGACTCCATCTGGAACACGCCGAGCGTCTTGCCCTCGGAGAGCATGTCAAACGTCGGCTTGTCCTCCTCGTCAATCGCCGCGATGTCAAACTCAGGCTCACGCCGCCGGATATTCTTCTCCGCGTCGTCGATGACCGTGAGGTTTCGCAGACCGAGGAAGTCCATTTTCAGCAGTCCGAGCTCCTCGAGCGTCGTCATGGTGTACTGCGTGGCGATGCTGTCGTCCTTTTTTGACAGCGTGAGCGGCACATACTCCCGCACGGGGTTTTTCGTAATCACGACGCCCGCCGCGTGCGTGCCGGAGTCCTTCGGCATGTCCTCAAGCGCCATGGCGGTGTCGATCACGCGCTTTATCCGCTCATCGCCCTCATACATCTCGCGCAGCCGCTTGCCGAGCGGCGAGGTGAGCGCGTCCTTGAGCTTTATGCCCAATACGTTCGGAATTTCGCGCGCGAGCTCGTTCTCCTCCGCGAACGTGAGGGAGAGCGCCTTCGCGACATTGCGCACCGCGTTTTTCGCCTTGAGCGTGTTGAACGTGACAATCTGCGCCACGCGGTCCTCGCCGTACTTGCGCTTCACGTAGTCGATGACCTCGCCGCGCCGCCGCTCGCAAAAATCTATGTCGATATCGGGCATTGATACGCGCTCGGGATTCAAAAAACGCTCAAAATACAGCCCGTATTTTATCGGGTCAACCGTCGTTATATCGAGGCAGTAGCTCGCGACGGAGCCCGCGGCGCTCCCGCGGCCCGGCCCGACGGGTATGCCCTGCGATTTCGCGTAGGCGATGAAGTCAGAGACGATGAGGAAGTAGTCCGTAAAGCCCATCTGCGAGATCATTTGCAGCTCGTACAGCAGCTGCTCCATGACCTCGGGGCGATTCTCACCGTACTTTTTCGCAAAACCCTCGACGCACAGCCGCTTGAGATACTCCGCCGCGTCGCTCTCCCCCTCGGGCAGCGCGAATTCCGGCAGGTGGTACTTGCCGAACTCAAAGTCGAAGTCGCACATATTCGCGATTTTCACGGTGTTGTCGGCGGCCTCGGGATAATTCGGGAAAAGCGCGCGCATCTCCTCCTCGGACTTGAGATACGAGTCCGTGGAGCCAAAGCGCAGCCTGTCGGGGTCGTCAAACGTCTTGCCCGTCTGCATACACATCAGAATGTCCTGCGCCTCGGCGTCGTCGCGCGTGAGATAGTGCACGTCGTTCGTCACGACGAGCGGCAGACCCGTCTCGTCGTGGATTCGCAGCAGACCCGCGTTCACGGCGCTCTGCTCCGCGATGCCGTGATCCTGAAGCTCAAGGTAGAAATTGCCGTCGCCGAAGATATCGCGCATTTCGAGCGCGGCGGCCTTTGCCGCGTCGTACTCGCCGCTTGTTATGAGCTTGGGAATCTTCCCCGACAGGCACGCGGAGAGCGCAATCAGCCCGCCGGAGTATTCGCGCAGCAGCTCCATGTCCACGCGCGGCTTGATGTAGTACCCCTCCGTGAACGCCCGCGACACGAGCAGGCACAGGTTGCGGTACCCCTCCGCGTTTTTGCACAGCAGTACGAGGTGATAGCGCTCCGCGTCTATGTCGTAGTCCATGTCGCGGCGCGAGCGCACGGCGACGTAGACCTCGCAGCCGATAATCGGCTTGAGGCCGTTCTTTTTTACTTCCTTATAGAAGTTCACGGCGCCATACATGACGCCGTGATCCGTGATTGCGACAGCGGGCTGTCCGAGCTCGGCGGCGCGCGCGGCGAGGTCGCGGACGCGGCACGCGCCGTCAAGCAGACTGTATTCGCTGTGGACGTGCAGATGTACGAAAGACATTTGTTACCTCATATCAACCGTCGGCGTTGATTTTCGCGACAAGCTCCGCGATTACAGCGTCGGCGTTGTCGTATTCTACCTGGCAGGTGCCGGCCTTGTCGTGGCCGCCGCCGCCGTATTTCAGCATGAGCGAGCCGATTTTTGTTTTTGACGTGCGGTTAATTATGCTGTGACCGGCGGCAATCGGGCAGTTCATCTTGCCGCGCCCGTCCACGACCCAGAGTGATATGTTCTGCTCCGGGAACATGCTGTACGGCAAAAAGCGGTTTCCGGTGTACACCGTCTCAACGCCGCGCAAATCGGTGACGAGGCAGTTGCCGTACGCCTTGGAGTACTTCCTGACCATCTCTGCAAAGAGGTCGTTCTGCTCCTTGTAGAGCTCCGCTCGCTCCTTCACGTCGGGTATCTCAAGTATCTCGTTAATGCTCTTCCGGCGGCACTCGTCGAGCAGCATCTCCATGAGCTCGTAATTCGACACGCGGAAGTCGCGGAAGCGCCCGAGACCCGTGCGCGGATCCATTATGAAGCCGAGCAGCACCCACCCCGTGGGATTTTGAATCTCGTCGGCGGTGAGGTTGGCGGAATCCACCCTGTCGACGTTTTCGACCATTTCCACGAGGTTCGGAAACTTTTCGGCGCCGCCGTAGTAGTCAAAAACGATTCTCGCACAGCTCGGCGTGGCGCGGCGATCTCCGGGCGCGGCGATATCGCCGATGCGCTCCGTCTCGCTTATGTGGTGGTCAAACCATATACCGCAGCCGGGAATGTAGGGGATGTTCGTGAGAACGTCGTTCTCCGTCGCGGTGACAAGCCCGTCCTGAATGTCCTTCGGGTGGACAAACTTAAAGCTGTCAACAATTCCCGCCTCTTTGAGAAGCGCGCCGCACGCGAGGCCGTCAAAATCGCTTCGTGTAAGTAAACGCATATGGTTTCCTCCGTAATTATTTAGAAGTTTTGCTTTTCTACTCCTCGAAAAATCTATTTGCGAAATCTCTTCTTCCGTGAATAACCGTTACAATACTCACAAGATTATTATCAAACGAATAGATTATCCGATATGAATACTTAATTAGTTGCCGCAGATTGAGCTCCGGAAATTCAAGTACGGGGCTGCCCATTTCCGGAAAAACGCGCAAATCCTCAA
>JAISKU010000004.1 GCA_031261245.1 Oscillospiraceae bacterium
GCGCCGAAGCACGTCTGGCCGAAGAGCGCCGCGTGCTGGTCGCCGGCGACGCCGGCTATCGGGATATCGACGCCGGAGAGGTTGAACGTGCCGTACACCTCGCCGCTGCTTTTGACCTCGGGGAGCATTTGGCGCGGAATGTCGAGCGCGCGCAGAAGCGCATCGTCCCAACGGAGATTTTTAATATCAAAGAGCATTGTGCGCGAGGCGTTCGTGCAGTCGGTGGCGTGGACAGCGCCGTTCGTGAGCTTCCAGAGGAGCCACGTGTCCACGGTGCCGAAGAGCAGCTCGCCCCGCTCCGCGTCGCGCCGCGCGCCGGGGATATTGTCGAGAATCCACTTGATTTTTGTCGCGGAGAAGTACGCGTCGATAAGCAGGCCGGTCGTGGCCTTTATGTAGTCGCCGAAACCGTCGGATTTGAGCCCCTCGCAGATATCCGCCGTGCGGCGGCACTGCCACACGATGGCGTTGCACACGGGGCGGCCGGTGGTTTTGTTCCAGACGACGGCCGTCTCGCGCTGGTTCGTGATGCCGACGGCGGCGACGTCGGCGGCGGAGATGTTGTTTTTCGCCAAGACCTCACTGATCACGCCGACCTGCGAGGCGTATATCTCCATGGGGTCATGCTCCACCCAGCCGGGGCGGGGGTAAATCTGCGCGAATTCCCTCTGCGCGGAGCCGACGACGCGCTGTTCGCGGTCGAAGATTATCGCGCGGGAGCTCGTCGTGCCCTGGTCGAGGGCGAGAATGTAGCGTTTCACATCAAATCCTCGTCGTAGACGGCGCGAGCGCCGCCGGTGAAGCGCGGGCGGGTTCGCGCGGCGGAGACGCGCGCGGCCCCGACGGCGTTGTTTTTGAGTTTTACAGGGACGGCGACGCGTTTGAGGTGCATTCCGATGAGCGTGCCGCCTATATCGAGCCCGGCGGCGGCGCGTATCTCGTCCACGGCGACGGGGTCGCGCATTCCGGCGTAGGCGGCGGTCGCGAAGCTGCCGCCGGCCTTCGGCTGCGGGACGGCGTTCACGATATCAAGGCCGTGGGCGGCGTCGCGCTCGATTATTAACGCGCGGTTGAGATGTTCACAGCACTGTGCGGCGAGGAGGAGGCCGCGCGCGGCGAGCTCCTCCGCGACGGCGGAGTACACGGCGCGGCCTATATCGGGGCTGGACGCCGTGCCCATGGCGGAGCCGGCGATCTCACTCGTCGAGCAGCCGACGACGACGATATCGCCGGGCGAGAGCTTTGCGGCGTCGAGCAGCTCCGCGAGCGCGGCGCGTGTTTGGGCGTTGATGTCTTTCAAAATTATGACCTCCCTGTCGAGCCGAAGCCGCCGTCGCCGCGCGACGTGCCGTCAAGCTCCTCAGTCTCCTCAAAATCGACGCGGGCGACGGGGACGACGGCGACCTGCGCGATGCGCAGGCCGTGCTCTATCGTCCGCGGCACCGCGCCGTGGTTGTGCATGGGCACCATCCACTCGCCTCTGTAGTCGGAATCGACGACGCCGACCTTGTTCGCGGGGGCGAGGTCGCTTTTTGTGGCGAGGCCGCTGCGCGCGAACACGAGGCCGACGTACCCCTCCGGCACGGCGGCGGCAAAGCCGAGGGTGATGACCGCCGTCTCGCCCGGGGCGAGGGTGACGGGAGCCTCCAAGCACGCGTACAGGTCGGCGGCCGCCGAGCCGGGCGTGCCGTAGGTCGGTATTTTCGCGCCGGGGCGCGTTATCTTGAGTTTAAGTATCATACTACTTCTCGAGCACGATATGATCCATACCGTTCTCCTCAAACTCCTCGATGTACTCGTCTATGCGGTTCGTGAGCTCGCCCATGTTCTCGGGGCTGACGGGCTCAAACCCCATGTCGCGGCGGGCGAGCTCCTCCGCGAGAATCTCAAAAAACACGGTGTCCTCATAATCGGCGATGGCCTCGTAAATCCCGCCGTTTTCAAACTTCTCACTCGGCAGGGCGGCGCCGTCGCGGTACTCCGTGACGACGCCCATGCCCGCCGCCGGGGCGTAGGAGAACACGCGGCTCTCCACGTCGTCATAGTCGGGTATGCGGTCGTCGCCGCGCGTGGAGTTGAGAATCCAGTTGCCGATATAGACGAGATCGAGAAGCCGCCTGAATTCCTTGTTCGTAAGCTCTATATTCATTTCGGCACGCTCCCTGAAAATAATACTTGTAATTCGCAACAATATGCTTTATCATATTATAACCTCTTTGGTCATATGTTGCAAGGAAATTCTACTGTTATTTGTTTGAGGTTGATATATGAATTTGTGTCCGATCGGCGTGTTCGATTCCGGCCTCGGAGGGCTTACGGCGGTGAAGCGGCTTATTGAGCTGCTTCCGAACGAGGATATCGTTTATCTCGGCGACACGGGGCGCGTCCCGTACGGCTCTCGCTCACGCGAGACGATTATCAGATACGCGCGGCAGGACGCGGCCTTTCTCATCAGCCACGGGATAAAGGCCATGATTGTGGCGTGCAACACCGTGTCGTCCGCGGCGCTCGACCTGATTGCGCCGGGAGCGGGCGTGCCGACGTTCGGCGTCGTAGAGCCGCCGAGCGAGAGAGCGGCGGCGCTGACAAAAAACGGGCGCGTCGGCGTGATAGGCACGGCGGCGACGGTGCGCTCCGGGGCTTATGAGCGCGCGATCGCGCGGATAAACCCGGCGATAGAGGTGATCTCGGCGGCGTGCCCGCTATTCGTGCCGCTCGCGGAGAGCGGGAGGACGGACGCGGAGGACGCGGCGGTTATCGCCATAGCACGGGACTATCTGGAGCCGATTATCGCGTCGGGCGCGGACACGCTGATCCTCGGCTGTACGCACTATCCGCTGCTGCGCGACGCGATATCGAGCGTACTCGGCGAGGGTGTGGCGCTCGTGGACTCGGGCGCGACGACGGCGGACTACGTGGCCGTGAGGCTGCGCGAGATGGGGCTGCTCAACGGCTCTGACACTCCCGGCGAGAGGCGGTATTTTGTGACGGATATCATTGACGGCTTTGAGACGCAGGCCTCGCGGTTCCTCGAAGCGGACGTGTCGGGCTCTGTCCGGCAGATTACTCTGGAATAGGTGTTTATTATGGACAAGAACGAGTACACGATTTCAATTCTGGGCAGCCAGCTCACTCCCGGGGACGACGAGGAGCGCTTTGAGCTGATTACGGAGGGGAGCTTTTCCGCCGCCGGGGACGAGGCGCGCATAAGCTACCTTGAGAGCGACGCGATAGGGCGGCTCGACTCCCGGACGACGTTCTTTGTCGAGAGCTCTAAAATCACGCTGACGCGGGACTCCTGGTACGGCGGGGACATGGTGTTTGAGGAGGAGAAAAAGCACCACTTTCTGTACCAGACGCCGTTCGGCTCGCTGACCATGGGGATAGACACGGAGAGTATTACGCGCGAGCTCGGTGAGCGCGGCGGCGAGCTGCGGATAAAGTACGCGATCGACGTGGACAACGTGGTCGTGTCGCGCAATTCGTTCAAGATAAGCGTGAAGCCGAGCTGAGGCCCCCTGCGGCGGGGTGCGTGGGCGGGACGCCGAGGACGGCGTCCCCTACGACGGGGTGCGCGGGCGGGACGCCGAGCGGGGGCGATGGGGGGCGCGCGGGCGGGACGCCGAGCGGGGGCGATGGGGAGGCCCCCTCTGTCGCTGCGGCGACATCTCCCCCGCCGAGCGGGGGCGATGGGGAAGCCCCCTCTGTCGCCTGCGGCGACGTCTCCCCCGCCGAGCGGGGGCGATTGAGAAAGGAACACACATATGATAAATATGATTGAAAAGGCGAGGATACAGATACAGGCGATAATTGACGCGGCGTATCCCGAGGCGCTGACGGGCAACATCGAGTCGCCCAAGGGCGGAAAGAACGGGGATTTTGCGGCGGCGCACGCGCTGTCGGCGGCGAAAAGGCTCGGCAAGAAGCCGCGGGAGCTCGCGGAGGAGCTCGCGGCGAATATCGAGCTCGGCGGGACGTACTTTGAGAGCGTGAGCGTCGCCGGGCCGGGATTTTTGAATTTTACGCTGTCGGACAAGTGGTACGCCGAGGTGCTCACGGCGATTGAGAGCGAGGGCGACGGCTACGGCGGGAGCGATATCGGGCGCGGCGAGCGCGTGATGGTCGAGTTCGTGTCCGCGAACCCGACGGGGCCGATGACGATAGGCAACGCGAGGGGCGGCGTGCTCGGCGACGCGCTCGCGAGTGTGCTGTCACGCGCGGGGTACGACGTGTGGCGCGAGTTCTACGTCAACGACGCGGGGAACCAGGTGGATATGTTCGGGCGGAGCATCGACGCGCGGTACATGCAGCTTGTACTCGGTGAGGAGAACGTGGAGTTCCCGGAGAACGGGTACCACGGGGACGATATACGCGAGCTGGCGCAGCTCGTTTTCGACGAAAAGGGCGATTCGCTGAAGGCTTTGCCGGAGGAGGAGCGCGTGGAGTATTTCGTCGCGTTCGGCCTGCCGCGCAACGTCGGGCGCATGAGAGAGGATCTGAAGCGGTACAGGATAGAATTTGACGAGTGGTTCCTCGAGAGCAGTCTGCACGAGAGCGGCTACGTCGCGGAGACGGTGGGGCTGCTGTCTGACGCGGGGCTGACGTATGAGAAGGACGGGGCGGTGTGGCTGCGGAACATCGAGCTGGGCGCGGACAAGGACGAGGTGCTACGGCGCGGCAACGGGTTTTACACGTACTACGCGTCGGATATCGCGTACCACCGCAACAAGTTCGCGCGCGGGTTCGACCGCGTGATCGACGTGTGGGGCGCGGATCACCACGGGCACGCGGTGAGGTTCAAGGCGACGATGGCGGCTCCGGCGCTCGGTCTTGACGCGTCGAAGCTCGATTTTCTGATTATGCAGATGGTGCGCATGACGCGCGACGGCGAGACGATAAAGGTGAGTAAGCGCACGGGGCGGGCGATGTCGCTCGCGGATCTGCTCGATGAGGTGAGCGTGGACGCGTGCCGGTTTTTCTTCAACGCGAAGCCGGACAGCCATCTGGAGTTCGACCTCGGACTCGCCGTGCGGCAGGATTCGGAGAATCCCGTGTACTACGTGCAGTACGCGCACGCGCGGATTTGCAGCCTGATCGCGGCGCTGGAGGCCGAGGGGTTCGGCGTGCGGGCGGCGGCGGAGGTCGATTTGGACGCGCTGCGCGATGAGCACGAGCGGGAGCTTATCAAGACGCTCGCGGCGCTGCCGGACGAGATTGCGCAGTCGGCGCGGGAGCTCGACCCGTCGCGGATAAACAGGTACGTCGTGGAGGTCGCGACGCGGTTCCACAAGTTCTACACCGCGTGCAGAATCAAGGGCGAGGCGGAGGACGTGCTGACGGCGCGGCTGAAGCTCGCGGCGCTGACGAGGAGCGTGATTGCGAACTGTCTGGGGATTGTGGGGGTTGAAGCGCGGGAGAAGATGTGATAAAAGCGGGCGGTCGAGTGACCGCCCGCCTTTTTATGTGGATTTTCAGTTTCGCAGGCTGTGGAGGGGGGCGGGGATGCGGCCGCCGCGGGCGATGAAGTCCGCGCTGCCGCCGCCGGAGACGGGCATCACCGGCGCGGTGCCGAGTAGGCCGCCGAGGTCAACGATATCGCCGACGACACGGCCCGGGGCGGGGATTACGCGCACGGCGGTGGTCTTGTTGTTCACGACGCCGATGGCGGCCTCGTCCGCGATTATCGCGGAGAGGGTCGAGGCGGGCGTGTCGCCCGGGACGGCGATCATGTCGAGGCCGACGGAGCACACGCACGTCATCGCCTCAAGCTTTTCGATTGTGAGCACGCCGCTCTGCACGGCGCGGATCATGCCCGCGTCCTCGGAGACGGGAATGAACGCGCCCGACAGTCCGCCGACGTGCGAGGAGGCCATGACGCCTCCTTTTTTTACGGCGTCATTGAGCAGCGCGAGCGCGGCCGTCGTGCCGTGGGCTCCGACGGAGGTGAGCCCCATCTCCTCGAGGATATCGGCGACGGAATCACCGGCTGCCGGGGTGGGGGCGAGGGAGAGATCGACGATGCCGAACGGCACGCCGAGGCGCAGGGAGGCTTCGCGCGCGACGAGCTGACCCATGCGGGTGACGCGGAACGCGGTTTTTTTGATGGTGTCGGCTACGACATCGAAAGGCTGGCCCTTCGCGGCCTCAAGCGCGACCTTGACGACGCCGGGGCCGGACACGCCGACGTTGATGACGCACTCCGGCTCGCCGACGCCGTGAAACGCGCCGGCCATGAACGGGTTGTCCTCCACGGCGTTCGCGAACACGACGAGTTTTGCGCAGGCGAAGCCGCCCGTCGCGGCGGTGAGCTCCGCCGATTCCTTGATAATCTCACCCATGAGGCGCACGGCGTCCATGTTGATCCCCGCGCGGGTCGTCGCGACGTTGACGGAGGCGCAGACGCGCTCCGTCTCCGCGAGGGCGCGGGGGATTGAGCGGATAAGGCGCGTGTCGCCGACGGTGAAGCCCTTGTGCACCAAGGCGGTGAAGCCGCCGACGAAGTTCACGCCGATCTCGTGCGCGGCGCGGTCGAGCGCCTCGGCGAAGATGGTGTAGTCCTCCGTGTCGCACGACTCGGCGACGAGGGAGATGGGCGTGACGGACACGCGCTTGTTGACGATGGGGATTCCGAACTCGCGCTCTATCTCCCCGCCTATTTTGACGAGGTTTTCCGCCTTTTTCGTCACCTTGTCGTAGATTTTTCCGGCGACGCGCACCGCGTCCTCTCCCGCGCAGTCGCGCAGGGAGATCCCCATCGTGACGGTGCGGATATCGAGGTGCTGGCGGTTTATCATCTCGTTTGTCTCGAGGATTTCATTGATGTTAAGCACGTTTCAGTCTCCCTTGGAATTTCTTTTTCAGCGCGGTGTAGGCGATGGAGCCGGCGACGGGGACGGTGAACACGACGACAAGGCGCAGGGCGAAGCGCGCGGAGATGCCCCAGCCGGGCGTGTACTCGTCAACTATGAACAGCGTGAGGTTGTGGCAGAGGTATATGTAGTACGACGCGGCCGAGATGCGCTCCACAAGGCGGCGCAGGGGGAGCTTTTCGGGCTTTATCGCCGCGCAGAGGTCGAGCGCGAGCATGAGCAGCGCCGTCGCGTAGACGATTTGACCCGCCTCGGCAAAGGGGTAGCGCACGAGGCCGCGGCTTGAGAGGTAGCTGAGTGCGATGTGCGCGGCGATGATGAGAAGCTCCGCGGGGAGAAGCAGGGCGCGGCGCCGTTTCAGGAACGCGAGGAACGCGTCATAGCGCGTGCCGCACACAACGCCGAGAAGCCAGTAGAACAGGAACGACGTGAAGATGCGGTCGGCGTACTCAAAGCCGCGAAGTTGTGTTTTCGAGATGTACATGACGGCGAGGCTTACCACGAGGACGACGGCGAGCGTCGCGGTTTTTTGTCTTGCGAAGCAGCGCCACGCCGGCATGAGGAGGTAGAGCTGCATTATCACGACGACGAAGTAGAAGTGCGAGACGAGGGTGCCGAGGGCGAGGTACTGCGCGAGCTCACCGTATGTGGGCGGGAAGTAATAGCGGCCGGTGAAGTAGATGAAGTACGCGACGACCCAGAAGATGTACGGGAAATAGACCTTTGAGACGCGCTTGAGGAGAAAGGACGGGTAGTCAAAGCCACCGCCGCGCTCATAGGCGAGGAAATACTTCGCGGCGCTCATGAAAATGAAGCCGGGCACGGCAAAGCCGCAGAGCTTTTTTGTGACGAACACGGCGAGGTACAGCAGGCTGTCCTTTTGGTAGCCCGTGAACGCCTCGCTCGACGCGTGGCTGTACATGACGAGCAGCGTCATGAGGACGGTGAGCGCCGTGAACTCAAAACGGCGCGGGCGCGCGACGGAGGGTGTGCCCACGGCGTCAGATTTTGTGCATCGCATCGAATATGTCCTCGCGCTGTATGCGGATTGACACGCCCATCTCCGAGGCGCGCGCGTCAAGCTCGTCCGCGAGCTCCGCGAACGGCTTCGGGCAGCCGGACGTGTCCACGAGCATCGCCATGGTGAAATAGTCCTGAAGGACGGTCTGCGTGATGTCGAGAATGTTCACGCCGGAGCGCGACAGGAGCGCGGACACCTCCGCGATTATGCCGACGCGGTCGCGGCCGACTACGGTTACTATTGCGCGCATGTTGGTTGCCTCCTTTATTTTTACGGCGGGCGATTGGTAATCGCCCCTACGGGTGTTATGTCATTCCGAGAAGCGAAGCGACGAGGAATCCCGTGCGGGGACGGGGGTGGATACGGCGGGACGCCGAGGACGTCGTCCCCTACAGGCCCCCTCTGTCGCTGCGGCGACATCTCCCCCGCCGAGCGGGGGCGATTGGGGACGGGGGGTGTTATGTCAATCCGAGGAGCGGAGCGACGAGGAATCCCGTGTGGGGGACGGAGGACGTGCGGGACGGGGGGACGCGACGGGAGAGGAATACGAGGGGACGGGGAGTGTGGCGGGCGATTGGTAATCGCCCCTACAGGCCCCCTCTGTCGCTGCGGCGACATCTCCCCCGCCGAGCGGGGGCGATTGGGGAAGGGGTGTTATGTCATTCCGAGGAGCGAAGCGACGAGGAATCCCGTGCGGGAGAGCGCCGATTATACGGGATTCTTCGCTGCGCTCAGAATGACAGGGGGGATACAGAATGACAGGGGTATTACAGAATGACAGGGGGGTTACGTGTTTAATTCGTCGATTGTGAGTTCAA
The DNA here is from genome assembly GCA_031261245.1 of Oscillospiraceae bacterium. Classification (GTDB taxonomy): domain Bacteria; phylum Bacillota; class Clostridia; order Oscillospirales; family Oscillospiraceae; genus JAIRRO01. The sequence goes on from JAISKU010000004.1 coordinate 8,709, forward strand.
ACGGGGGCATGAAATGTTCGAGAAAATAATCGACCTCGGGCAGGGCGAGGGATTTCAGCTTCGCGAGGGTCTGCTCCGCCGCGAGGCGGAATTCACGGTTGCCGGCGCGCTCCTCCTCCAGGCACTTGATGTACGCCGCGAGCTTGTCCGCCGCGTGTACGAGCGCGCGCGTCGCGTCGTCGCCGCCGCCGGACAGCAGCGGGGAGTAAGCGCCGCGCAGCTGCTCCGGCAGGCGGGAGAGCAGGCGGTCGCACGCGGCGCGCTCCGCGTCCTTGTACGCGGTCGTGAGCTGCGAATTGAGGTATTTTATCGGGGTGGGCATGTCGCCCGTGAGAATCTCCGACGCGTCGTGAAAGAGCGCGGCGGACGCGGCGGCGCCGGGGTCGCACGGGACGCCGAACACGTCGCGGCGGATCACCGCGAGCGCGTGGGCGAGCACGGCCGTCATGTGCGAATGCTCCTGCACGTTCTCCGGCGAGGAGTTGCGCATTAGCGACCAGCGGGCGATGTTTTTCATGCGCGAGACGAGTGCGAAAAAGCTGTACATTTTACAAAACTCCCTGCGCGGCGTGTTGCCGACGACACAGTATATCAAAGACGCGCGGAAACTTCAAGAAAATTTGTGTTTTCGCGCTTTACACGGTGCGCAATGTGAGATACAATCGGAGCAGGAGAAACGAAATTGATAACGGAGGGTGACTTAATGGACAGACAGAGCATTGTTAAGGCGGCGGAGGAGTTTTTCACGAGCTCGCCCACGAATTATGTGAGCCCGCCGGGCGGGGCGGAGGCCGTGGACAACCTGTCGAGCACGGCGGCGCTGCGGAGCTTCAAAAAGCACAACATCTACGGGGAGCGGGAGGTCGCCGAGAAGCTTATCGGGGAGAAGGAGGACGCGCTTATCGGGATGCGGTTCTTCAAGAACCCCGTGTTCAGCATCGGTCGGGCGGACGACCCGGCGTTTGAGACGATAAAGCAGGCGCACGTCGTCGGGCCGCACCACAAGAGCCCGCGCGAGTGGATGCCGGAGGGAAAGACGGTGATATCGTTCTTTCTGCCGTATGAGGACAGGGTCGTCGAGGCGAACAGGCGGAGCAACACCGAGGCGGCGATAGAGTGGCTTTACACGCGGGTGGACGGGCAGCAGCACATACTGACGTTCATCGAGATGATGACGGATATGCTCAAGAGCGAGGGATACAGGGCGCTTGCCCCGCAGCTCGACGAGACGTACATAATGAATCCCGGGCCGGAGCCGATGCCGTGGGGACAGGGCGTCCCGGGGTACTCTACAAACTGGTCGGAGCGGCACGTGGGGTTCGTCACGGGGCTCGGCACGTTCGGGCTATCGACGTGCTTTATCTCAAAGGCGGGGTGCTCCGGGCGGCTCGGCAGCGTGATAACGGACTGGGAGGCGGAGCCGGACGCGAAGGACTACGAGCACTACCTCGACTACTGCAACGGGTGCGAGGCGTGCTTCCGCAGGTGTCCCGCCGGGGCGATATCGCACGCGGGGAAGGATCACGCGCTCTGCGGGGCGGCGATAGGGAAGATGTGCGCGCCGTACCAGCCGAGATACGGCTGCGGGAAGTGTCAGAGCGGCCTGCCGTGCGACAGGGGCCCGGCGCGGAAAGGGAACAGGTGAAAAATATGGATCAGGTGACGCTTGTAAACACGGCAAAGTATCCGTTCAACAACTCCGTCGTGACGGTGGCGCTTGCAACCGAGGCGAAGGACGCGGAGTACGCCGTGCTGACGGATCTTGTGGACTCCGACGGGGAGGCCGGGGAGATCGTCGTGTCCGACAGGGCGGTGAACGGCTTCAAGCTCGCTTTCACGGGCTCCGGCGCGCGCGCGACGGTGCGGTATGTGGTGGTGGGGGGTTAGGGACGTGACGTGTGAAAAAGGGGAGGCCGGACGGCCTCCCCTGCTTTTTTTATTCCGGCGGCGCGGCGGATTGCCCGACGAGCGCCTTTTTCTTCCAGCCGCCCGTGTAGTAGCGGATGTTCGTGATGAGAATCGCCGCGCCCCAGCCGATGGGGCCCGTGTTCCACGCGGCGGCGTAGTTGAACCAGCCGAAGTACACCCCGACGTAGCCGAGCACGATGCGGATTATCAGCGCGGACAGCGTAGCGGCGGATTGCAGCATCGTGTCCCCCGCGCCCTGAAGCACGCCGCCGAGCGTCATGTACATCGCGAAAATCCAGAAGTACCACGTGAGGAAGTGGATCTGCTCCACCCCCATGCTGACGGCGCCCGCGTCCGTGAGGCCGAAGAGCGAGATTATCGGCTCCGCGAACACCTTCAGCGCGACGCAGAACGCGACGGTGACGATGAGGGACATGACGAGCGTGACGTGGTACCCGCGTTTTACGCGGTCATAGCGGTTCGCGCCGATATTCTGGCCGCAGAAGTTGGCGAGGCCGGACTGGAAGCCGGTTATCGGCACGAACACGAAGTTCATGATCTGCGAGCCGGCGGTGTACGCGCCCATGATGCCCGCCGCGGTATCCTCAAAGCCGTTGACGAGGCGCTGCATCGCGATGTTTCCGAAGGACACGATGCTCTGCTGTACAGCCGTGGGTACGCCGATGCGCAGCACGGTTTTGCACAGCGCGCCGTCAAAGTGCCGCCCGCCCTTGACGAACGGGAAGCGGCGGCGCAGATAGGCGTATGACGCGGCGGCGCAGCCGATCTGCGCGACGACCGTCGCCCACGCGACGCCGGGCACGTCCCAGTGGAACGCGACGACGAAGAGCGTGTCGAGAATGACGTTGAGCACCGTGGAGATGAT
>JAISKU010000152.1 GCA_031261245.1 Oscillospiraceae bacterium
GAGGACTTTGAGCGCGCCATGGAGCTGCGCGACGAAATTAAGAAGCTGGAGGGCTAAATTATGAGATATGAAGAGAGATTTACGAACGGCGCGCGCCGCGTGTTTGAGCTGGCGCAGCAGTCCGCGTCGGAGCTGGGTCACGGCTACGTCGGAAGCGAGCACATTCTGCTCGGCATCTCGCGCGAGGGCACGGGCGTCGGCGCGAAAACCCTGCGCGAGAACGGGTTTGACCCGGAGCTCATAAGGACGATGATCGAAAAGCAGGTCGGGCGCGGAGCGCGGAGCGAGGCTCCGCCGCAAGGCCTGACCCCGCGCGCGAAGCGCATAGTCGAGCTCGCGCTCATGGAGTCAAACCGCCTCGGCCACAACTACATCGGCACGGAGCATCTGCTCATGGGCATCCTGCGCGAGTTTGACAGCGTCGCGTCGCGCATGATCGTCGCCGCCGGCGCCGACCCGAACAAGCTCTACACCGACATCATCAACGTATTCCGCAGCGGCGAGTACGCCGCGCGCGCGACCGCCGGCCGCACGCACGGCGACGAGACAAAGACTCTCGACCAGTTCTCGCGCGACCTCACCGACCTCGCCGCGTCGGGCGGGCTCGACCCCGTCATCGGCCGCGAGGAGGAGATTTCGCGCGTCATCCAGATTCTCTCGCGCCGCACGAAGAACAACCCCGTGCTCATCGGTGAGCCGGGCGTCGGCAAAACGGCCGTCGCGGAGGGTCTGGCGCAGAAAATCATCTCCGGCGACGTGCCGGAGACGCTCATCGACAAGCGCGTCGTGTCGCTCGACCTCACGGGAATGGTCGCGGGTACAAAATACCGCGGCGATTTTGAGGAGCGCATCAAGGCCGCCATCGAGGAGGTTCAAAAGGCCGGCAACGTCATTCTGTTCATCGACGAGCTGCACACGCTCATCGGCGCGGGCGCGGCCGAGGGCGCAATCGACGCCGCGAACATCATCAAGCCCGCGCTCGGGCGCGGCGAGATGCAGGTTATCGGCGCGACGACGCTCAACGAGTACCGCAAGTACGTCGAAAAGGACGCCGCGCTGGAGCGCCGCTTCCAGCCCGTCACGATAAATGAGCCGTCGCCCGAGGAGTCCGTAAAAATCCTCAAAGGTCTGCGCGACAAGTACGAGGCGCACCACAAGCTCAAAATCACGGACGAGGCGATCGACGCCGCCGTCACGATGTCAAGCCGCTATATCAACGACCGCTTCCTGCCCGACAAGGCGATTGACCTCATCGACGAGGCGAGCTCCCGCGTGCGCATGAACAACCTCAAGCTGCCGCCGAACCTCAAGGAGCTCGAGGCGCAGATGGAGACGCTCTCAAACGAGATGGAGGCGGCGATACAGGGTCAGGACTTTGAGCTCGCGGTGAAGCTGCGCGACCGCAAAAAGGCGCTCACGGAGGAGCTTGACTCGGCGCGCGGCTCGTGGGAGAGCGCAAAAACAGGCAACCGCGACAGCGTGGGCGCGGAGGACATCGCCGCCGTCGTGTCCGGCTGGACGGGCATACCCGTTACGAGCATAACGGAGGACGAGGGCGCGCGCCTGCTCAAAATGGAGGAGGTACTCCACCGCCGCGTCATCGGGCAGGACGAGGCCGTCACCGCCGTTTCCAAGGCCATCCGCCGCGGCCGCGTCGGCCTGAAAGACCCCAAGCGCCCCATCGGCTCCTTCCTCTTCCTCGGCCCGACGGGCGTCGGCAAAACCGAGCTGTGCAAGGCGCTCGCGGAGGCGATGTTCGGCGACGAGAACGCCATGCTGCGCATCGACATGTCGGAGTACATGGAGAAGCACACGGTCTCAAAGCTCATCGGCTCGCCCCCCGGCTACGTCGGCTATGACGAGGGCGGCCAGCTCACCGAAAAGGTGCGCCGCAAGCCGTACTCCGTCGTGCTGTTCGACGAGATTGAGAAGGCGCACGAGGACGTGTTCAACATTCTCCTGCAAATCATGGAGGACGGCCGCCTGACCGACTCGCAGGGCCGCCGCGTGGACTTCAAAAACACGGTCGTCGTCATGACCTCGAACGTCGGCGCGCGCAACATCACGGACAAGCGCCAGAAGCTCGGCTTTGAGAGCATCGAAGACGAAAACCGCGACACTGACAACACCCGCGCCGCCGTGCTCGACGAGCTGCGCCGCGTGTTCCGCCCCGAATTCCTCAACCGCGTGGACGACATAATCGTGTTCGACAAGCTCACGCGTGAGAACATCCGCGAGATATCCCTCGGAATGCTCAAAATCGTCGCGCAGCGCGTCGGAGCCATGGGCATCACGATGACCTTTGACGACGCGGCGATCGACCTGCTCGCGGAGCGCGGCTTCGACCCCGTCTACGGGGCGCGCCCGCTGCGCCGCGCGATACAGAGCGCGGTGGAGGACCTCGCCGCCGAGAAAATGCTCGAGGGCGCGATAAAGTCCGGCGACAGCGTCACCGTGACGGCGCGCGACGGCAGAATCGTGTTCGACACGCCGCCTATCCCCGCCGGTGAGAAAGAGCTCGCGGCGGTATAACAGAAAACAGCGCGCACAGGGGCGGCCATCGGCCGCCCCTGTAAATTTGCTTGCGTTATCGCGAAATGTAATATAGAATGTCCGTAACACACAACAAAGGACAAGATTATGGACGAACGCCTCCTCCGAATCCTCCCGCGCGTGCAGAAGCCCGCCCGCTACGTCGGCGGCGAGAAGCGCCAAATCATAAAAGACTTATCGCAGACCGACCTGCGCGTCGCGCTCTGCTTCCCGGACACGTACGAGATCGGCATGTCGAATCTCGGTATGCGCATACTCTACGACGTCGCGAACCGCGCCCCCGGCGTGTGGTGTGAGCGCGTGTTCGCCCCGTGGGGCGACATGGAGGACGAGCTGCGCGCCGCCGGAATCCCCCTCTTCGCGCTCGAATCCGGCGACGCGGTGGGCGAATTTGATATAGTCGCGTTCTCCCTCGGCTACGAGATGAGCTACACGACCGCTCTGAACATGCTCGACCTCGCCGCAATCCCGCTCCGCTCGTCGGAGCGCGATTCGCTCACCCCCCTCGTCGTCGCCGGCGGCACGTGCTGCTACAATCCCGAACCCATGGCGGACTTCATCGACCTGTTTCTCATCGGCGAGGGCGAGGAGCTCAACCTCGAGCTGTACGCCGCGCTCCGCGACGCGAAATCGCGCGGCCTGTCCAAACCCGAATTTCTGCTTGAAGCCTCAAAAATAGGCGGAATATATGTACCGTCCCTGTATGTAGGGGGCGGCGTCCCCGACGCCCCGCCGCTTCCCATTACGAAGAGAATCGTCAAAAACCTCGACGACGCGCCGATCCCCGTGGACGCGATCGTCCCCTCGACGGAAATCGTCCACGACCGCGTGAGTCTGGAGCTCTTTCGCGGCTGCATACGCGGCTGCCGCTTCTGTCAGGCGGGCTACGCGTACCGCCCGGCGCGGGAGCGCAGCCCCGGGCTGCTCATCGAAAAAGGCGTCGCGTCGCTCAAGGCCTCCGGCTACGACGAGGCGACGCTCCTATCGCTCTCCACGAGCGACTACACGCGCCTGCTCGACCTCTGCGACGGGCTTTTAGAGTACACCGAGCCGCGCAATATCTCGCTCTCGCTCCCCTCTCTGCGCGCCGACAACTTCTCGCTGGAGCTCATGAACCGCGTGCAAAAAGTCCGCAAGAGCGGCCTCACGTTCGCGCCGGAGGCGGGCAGTCAGCGCCTGCGCGACGTCATCAACAAAAACGTCACGGAGGAGGAGCTGCTGAACACCTGCCGCATCGCGTTCGCGGGCGGCTGGAACAGCGTCAAGCTCTACTTCATGCTCGGTCTGCCGGGCGAGACGGACGAGGACGTGCTGGCAATCGCGGAGCTCACAAATCACGTCCTGCACTGCTGGCGCGAGCACGCGAGGAACAAAAACCGCGGCGTGCGCATCGCCGTGTCCACCTCCTGCTTCGTCCCGAAGCCGCACACGGCGTTCCAGTGGGAGCCACAGGTCACGCGCGAGGAGTACAGCCGCCGCGTCGCGCTCCTGCGGGACAACATGCGCGCGAAAAACGTCACGTACTCGTGGCACGACGCGGACACGAGCCTGATTGAGGCCGTCCTCGCGCGCGGCGACCGCAAAATCGGAAAAGTCCTTGAAACCGTAGTGCAAAACGGCGGCAGGCTCGACGCGTGGAGCGACTATTTCGACATGAACCGCTGGCTCGCGGCGTTCGAGACTTGCGGCATTGACCCGAGCTTTTACGCGAACCGCGCGCGCGATTACGACGAGGCTCTGCCGTGGAGCGTCGTGTCCACCGGCGTGGACGAGGACTTCCTGAAACGCGAAAACGAGCTTGCGCGGCAAGCGCAAACCACCCCCGACTGCCGCACGCGCTGCTCCGCCTGCGGCGCGCGCAACCTGTGCGACGGAGGTGTGTGCGGTGAATAAATCCCATCTGCTCTTCGACCTCGACGGGACAATCAGCGACCCCGCCGCCGGAATTACAAAGTCGTTCGCCTACGCGCTCGGCGCGTTCGGAATCCACGTCGCGGATTTGAGCGAACTGCGCCGCGTCATCGGGCCGCCGCTGCGCGACTCGTTCCGCAATCTCTACGGTTTTGACGATGAAGCGACGGAAATCGCCGTGGCGAAGTACAGGGAGTATTTCGCCGAAACAGGCATATTTGAAAACGACCTATACGAGGGCGTTGAGCCGCTGCTGCGCGACCTCCGCGACGCGGGCAAGACGCTGATTATCGCGACGTCAAAGCCTACGATTTACACGAGCCGCATACTGGAACACTTTGCCATTGCAGAGTTTTTCACGTTTGTGTCGGGCGCAGAGCTTGACGGCCGCCGCTCTGTGAAGAGCGAAATTATACGCTATGCGCTCGAAAATGTCGCGGGCGCGACCGCCGAAAATTCGGTCATGATCGGCGACCGTCGCCACGATATTGACGGCGCGAGGGCCGTCGGAATGGCGAGCGTCGGCGTGCTGTACGGCTACGGCGATGAGCGCGAGCTGCGCGACGCGGGCGCGGCCTACACCGCCGCAAACGTGCGCGAATTGGGGGAATTGCTGCGGTGACTGACAATAAACACCTCTACCTTCTCGCGCAGTTCGATTCCGCAACGCAGGCCGCGTTTGAGAGCGGCTACGCCGCGCTGAAATCGCACGGCTTCGACGGGCGGCAGACAAAAAACATCCCGTATCACTTCACGCTCGGGAGCTTTGACACGGGCCTTGAAGCGAAGCTGACCGCCGATTTGGAACGCGTTTGCGGTGAAACCGCGCCCGTTGAATTCCTGTTCGACCACATCGGACTGTTCGGCTTGGAGGTGCTGTTCGCGGCGCCGCGCGTGACCCGCGAGCTGCTTGATTTGTACGCGAAATTCTCCGGCAACCAGACCCCGCACGCGACGGTGCTGATTGACGACCCGGACGTGATCCTCCGGGCGCTGCCCGTGTTTTCGCAGGCGTTCAAGCCCGTCCCCGCGCGTATTGAAAGCGTCGCGCTGTACGAATTCTTCCCTACTCGATTCATCGCGGAGCGCAAGCTGTGAGCGTCCCCCACCGCACCAAAACGTCGCGCTTCCGCCGACACAATAGAGATTGGAGATATGAAATGAAATTTACCATTATCGGTTCCGGCGGGTGTGTTTGTTTGCCAAAACCGACCTGCCGGTGCGCCGTTTGCGTTGAGGCGCGGGAAAAGGGCGGACGTTATAAGCGTCACTCGGCCAGCTTGTATCTTGATGACGCGGCATTGCTTGTTGACACGCCGGAGGATATTGCCGACGCGCTCAACTGTGCGGATATTCGCGCGGTTAATAATGTGCTTTACACACACCGCGACCCCGACCACACTATGGGTATGCGCGTGTTTGAGCAGCTGCGGCTTGAATGGCTTGACTACTATGAGAAAATACCGCCGCGCTCCCGCGTCAACGTGTACGCCGAGCCAAGCGTTATGGACACGATTAACGAAATCAGTATCGGTTACGGCGCGTTGCTCGGATATTATGAAGGAATGGGTCTGATTGAGCAAAAACCGCTGATTTCGCCGATTGACATAAACGGCGTTGTTATAACTTGCGTTAATGTTAGTAAAACAAAACCCGTATCTGTATTTGTGTTTGAGGGCAATGGCAAGCGTCTTATTTACGCACCGTGCGATTGCACACCCTTCCCGGACAGTCCGATTTTTTACGGCGCGGATGTACTTGTTGTCGGCAATACGTTTGTCGGTGATATTCTGAAAGGCGGGCGCGTTATCGGCGCGGAACACCCTTTGCGGAGTGAACTGCACAGTATTGAGAATATATTTGATATTAAGGCAAAATTCGGCATTGGAGATGTGATAATAACGCATATTGAGGAAGACTGGGGAAAAGGTTACGACGACTATACATCCCTCGAAAAGAGCTACAATGGTATACGCTTTGCCTATGACGGTATGGTTATCGAACTGTAAGAAAGTGTCGCCGTCGACAGACAGGACACGGCAGCGGTACGATTCGCACAGACGGGCGATTGATAATCGCCCCTACAAAATGCTGCGGGACAACGAGATTTCGGAGGAAACACCAATGACAAAAACCCGGCTTCGCATGACAAAACTCGGCCCGGCCGTGTACATCTCGCACCTCGACCTAATGCGCACGACGCGGCGCGCGTTCACGCGGGCGGACATCGCGCTACGGCACTCGGAGGGGTTCAATCCGCACCCGCTGATGAGCTTCGCGCTGCCGCTTTCCGTCGGTCAGGAGAGCGTGTGCGAGCTGCTCGATTTCGAGGCGGAGGGCGCGCTGCCGCCCGACGCGGCGGAGCGGCTGAACGACGCGCTGCCGGAGGGGCTGCGCGTTTTGGAGATTTACGCGCCGGAGGCGAAGCTCTCGATGATTAAATATTTAGAAATAACCGGATATTTATTCTATGATGAAAAAGATAAAAAAGTTTCACGTGAAACAATTTCCCTTTTTAATGACTATTTCGCGGCAGAAAAGCTAATAATATCCAAGAAAACCAAGCGCGGCGAGGGTGAAATCGACATAAAACCGATGATTTCCTCGATTAGTTTTTCATACTATAACAGTAAACAAGTATCAATCAGCGCCATTATTTCCGCTCAAAACCCCACACTCAACCCGGCATCGATTGCGGCCGCTCTGCCGCTGAAACCCGACCTCGCGCAGTTCCGCAGGGTTCAAATTTTCGACAGTAACTTGAACGTTTTCAGATGACGGAGGCGACAAAAATGGAACCGGTAAAGCGCATCGGCATACTTACCTCCGGCGGCGACGCGCCGGGCATGAACGCCGCGATACGCGCCGCGGTGCTGACGGCGTGCCACTTCGAGATTGAGAGCGTCGGGATCAGGCGCGGCTACAACGGCCTCATCGCCGGGGACGTTTTGCCCCTCACGCGCAAGGACGTCGAGGGGATGACAAACCTCGGCGGCACAATGCTTTACACGGCGAGAAGCGCCGAATTTTACACGAAGGCGGGGCAGAAACGCGCCGCCGACAACTGCCGTTTCCTCGGGCTCGACGCGCTCGTGGTCATCGGCGGCGACGGCTCGTTCCACGGCGCGCTTGAGCTGCAACGGCTCGGCGTGCGCGTGGCGTGTGTGCCGGGCACGATCGACAACGACATCGGCTGCTCGACCTACACCATCGGCTTCGACACGGCCTGCAACACCGCGATCGACGCGATGGACAAGCTCAACGACACAATGAAGTCGCATGAGCGCTGCTCCGTTGTCGAGGTCATGGGACACAAGTCGGGTCACATCGCGCTCAACGTCGGCATAGCCACCGGCGCGACGGCGACGCTGACGCCGGAAAACGAGGTCGATTTTGAGGCCGACGTGATCGCCCGCATACGCGAGGCGCGCCTGCGCGGCAGCACTCATTTCACCGTCGTCGTCGCCGAGGGCGCGTATTCGGCGCACGACGCCGCAGAGCGGATTCAGGCCGAGACGGGCATCGAGGCGCGCGCGACGACGCTCGGCCACATACAGCGCGGCGGCTCCCCGCTGACGCGCGACCGCGTGACGGCCGCCCGCATGGGCTACCGCGCGGTGACGCTCCTGCGCGACGGGGAGAGCGGGAAAATCGTCGTCATGAACGGCGACGTCTGCGAGACGGTGGACATTGAGCCCGGCCTCGCAATGAAAAAATCGTTTGACGCCGACATGTGCAAGATGCAGAACGTGCTGATGAAATAAACGCACTCCCTGTCATTCCAATAAACGCACTCCCTGTCATTCCGAGGAGCGAAGCGACGAGGAACCCCGTGCGGCAATGCGCCGATTATACGGGATTCCTCGTTTCACTCGGAATGACAGGGGATGTGGCGGAATGACAGGGAACGGCAGGAGCGCCGTTTGCTATTTTTTGTTCTTCTCAAACAGTATTCGCAGGCCGTCGAGGATGAGGTTCGGGTCGCACACGATCTCCGCGCGGCAGTGCGGCACAATCGCCGGAGCGAGGCCGCCCGTCGCCACGACCGTGGCCTTTGAGCCGAGCTCCTCCTCAAAGCGGAGCAGCATACCGTCGATCATCGCCGCGGCCCCGAACACGATTCCGCTCTTCATCGCGTCCGTCGTGACGCCGCAAATCGCCTTTTTCGGCGCCTCAATCATCACCTTGGGCAACAGCGACGCGCCCCGCGCGAGCGCGTCGGCAGACAGCGAGACTCCGGGGCAGATCGCCCCGCCGATGTACGAGCCGTTTTTGTCGATCACGGTGATCTTCGTCGCCGTGCCGAGGTCGATGATGAACGCCGGCGCGGCGTATTTCGCAATCGCTGCGACGGCGGAGCACACCATGTCGGCGGCGAGCTCCGCCGGGTTGTCGATGAGTATGTTCAGGCCGGTTTTTATGCCCGAGCCGACGACGAACGCCGGCATTCCCGTGAGCTTTCTCACGGCCTCCCGGAACACGTTCGTCAGCGGCGGAACGACGGAGGAGATCGCCGCGCCGTCAAAGCCGCGCGCGTCAAGCCCGTTGAAGTCGAGTATGCTCTTCATTCCTGCGGCGTACTCGTCCTCGGTTTTGAGCAGATCCGTGACCATGCGGAACACGCGGAGGATCCTCTCCCCCTCGATCACGCCGATTACGACATTTGAGTTGCCTACGTCGATTGCGAGTATCATATGTTACGCTTCCTTTGCGGCCTTTTTTACGGGGAGATAGTGCGTCAGCGCCTGTCCCACAGCCCCGCCGACGACGGTGCAGACGACAGCCTCAATAAGCGCGTTCACAGTCAGCAGTCCCGTGATGATGATCCACACGTCCGTCGTGCCGAACGCACCCGTCACGAGCTCATTCGTCGAGAAGAAGCCGACAAACGCCGCGATGAAGAAAACAGTATTGAACACGCTGCCCGAGAGCGCCGTGAGCGCGACCGCGAGGACGCGGTTCACGCCGCGCTTGTCGAGCGGACTGAACACAAGTCCCGGGAGCCAGCCCGCCAGCACGCGCGGGACGATGCACATCACAAAAAGCAAAATTGCGGACAGCGCGCTCTGGTTCAGAAGCAGTGTGCCGAGCGCGTCCGCGCCGGTGAGCGCCTGCGAGAAGCTCGTGATTCCGAACACGAGGCCGAGGATTGCGCCGCTCGCGGGTCCGAGGATGATCGCGCCGACGACGACGGGAATCATGTTGAACGTGATTGTCATTACGGGGTTCAGCTTGAGATAGCCGAGCGGTGTGAAGCCCATGATTAGGAGGATTGCGACAAGTACGGCCAGACGTACCATCTTGCCCACGGAGAAGGTGTTGCTTTTCATATTAAACTCCTTGCTGTCGCCCCTGTACGGGTGCGGCGCATATTATTTGGGGTTTTACCCCGAAAACATTATGAATTGCGCGCGGCGATATGTCAAGAGAAAATTTTTCGGACATGTAACGGGCGCGCGGACATATATTAGAGTATCAAATTCCCGGAGGACTCTATTATGTCCCGTTCGCGCGCGATGATTATGAACACAATACTGCTGACCGCCACCTCCCTGCTGATGCGCTCCGTCGGGATGGTGTTTCAGGTGTGGCTGTCAAAGAAGATAGGCGCGGCCGGAATCGGACTGTTTCAGCTCATCATGTCCGTGTCGATGCTCGCCGCGACGTTCGCCATCTCGGGGATTCGCTTCGCCGCGACGCGGCTCGTGTCCATGGAGCTCGGTCTCGGCTCCGGCGACGGCGTGACGGCGGCAATGCGGCGCTGCCTCGTCTACGCCGCGTGCTTCGGCGTCGCGGCGGGACTGCTGCTGTGGTTCGGCGCGCCTGTGATCGGCGGGCGGTGGATTGGCGATGAGCGCACGGTGCTCTCGCTGCACGTGCTGTCGCTGAGTCTGCCCGCCTACGCGCTGTCGGCGGTGCTCGCGGGGTATTTCACCGCCGTGTGCAGGGTGATCAAGTCCGCGTCCGTCGCCGTCGCGGAGCAGCTGATACGCATCGGCGTGATCTTCCTCGCGCTCGGCGCGTCGCGCGGGCGCGACATCGAGGCGGCGTGCGCCATAGTCGTCGCGGGCGGCGTCGCGGGGGAGATGTCGTCGTTTCTGCTGCTCGGCGCGCTGTACCTGCACGACAGGCGCGGGACGAAATCGCGCGGCGGCGACGCGGACGGTATGACGCGGCGCATGTTCGGGATTGCGATTCCGCTCGCGCTGTCGGCCTACGCGCGCACGTCGCTATCGACGCTTCAGCACCTGCTCGTCCCGCGCGGGTTTCGCAAATCGGGCGCGTCGGCGGAGCGCGCGCTGGCGAATTACGGCACGGTGCACGGCATGGTTTTTCCGATAATCATGTTCCCGTCGGCGCTTTTCTACTCGTTCGCGGAGCTGATAGTGCCGGAGCTGACGGACGCGCAGGTGCGCGGCGACGGGGAGCACATCAGAACGCTCGCCACGCGCTCTCTGCGGCTGTGCGCGCTGTTCTCCATCGGGCTGATGGCGTGCATGTGGGGGTTCGCGGAGGAGCTCGGCCGGGCGGTGTACTCGAGCGGGGACGTGGGGCGGTACATCAAGCTCATCGCGTGGCTCGTGCCGATAATGTACCTCGACAGCGTGGCGGACGGTATGCTGCGCGGGCTGGGCGAGCAGATTTACTGCATGGCGGTCAACATTCTCGACGCGGGGGCGAGCGTCGCGCTCGTCTACGTGCTGCTGCCGAGGTACGCGATGGCGGGGTACCTGTTCATGATCGCGTTCACGGAGATTTTCAATTTCCTTCTAAGCTTCGGGCGGCTGCGGCGCGTCACGGCGCTGAAATTCCCCGTGAAATCCACGCTCGCGGCGCTGTTCGCGGCGTTCGGCTCCGTGAATATCGCGGTGCTTGTGACGCGGTGGCTCGGGTTTTCACCGGAGCCGTCGGCCGTATCGCTCACGGCGCACATCGCGCTGAGTCTCGCGCTGTATCTGGCGCTGCTGCTCGCGCTCGGCTGCTTTGAGGCTGGTGAAATCGCGGGAGCGAAAAAATTTTTTCACAGGGTTGAAATGGGGACAAAAGCGTGGTATACTGATAAGGTAAAAACCAATAGTTTATGGAGGTACAAGAAATGTTTGAAATCACGAAAGATACGGTCATCGCCGAAATCCTGACCGCCGCACCGGAGACGGCGCCGCTGTTCGTCTCGATCGGTATGCACTGCCTCGGCTGCGCAATGAGCTCGGGCGAGACGCTTGGCGAGGCGTGCGAGGTTCACGGCGTGGACGCCGGCGAGTTCCTTGAGCAGCTCAACGCGCGTCTGGCATCCAAGAAATAAGACTTTTCCAATGAATTTGCGCGCCGGAGGGAGACTCGCGGAGATTGCTTCGCGGGTTCCTTTCGGCGCGCGTGTTCTCGATGTGGGCTGCGACCACGGCTATGTGCCGATACGGCTCGCGCTGTCGGGTCAGGCCGCCGAGATTTACGCGTCGGACATTCGCCTCGGGCCGCTCGGCGCGGCCGTGCGCAACGCGGAGAGGTACGGCGTTGCGGAGAGGATTAACTTTTACCTCGAGGACGGGATTCCCGAAAAGCTCGCGGGGCTCGTCGATACCGTGATAATTGCCGGGATGGGCGGCGAGACGATCGCGGGGATTCTTGCGCGCGCGCCCGAAATGCCGGGCGGCGTCTTTTTTATTTTGCAGCCGCAGACGAAGGTTGGTGTGCTGCTGGCGTACCTCGGAGAGCGCGGGTTTGTGGAGGTTAAGCTCGCCGAGGTGTACGAGGGACGGCGGAAATACACGATAATTACGGGGGAAACGTAGCCCCCTCTGTCGGCGTAGCCGACGTCTCCCCCGCCGCGCGGGGGCGATTCAAAAAGAAAGCGGGGAATATTGTGACAACAGTTCAAAATGTGCTCGATAATCTGCTCGATTTCGCGCCGGCGGAGGCGAAGATGGACTTCGACAACGTGGGGCTGCTCGCCGGGGATTCGCGGGGCATCGTCACGCGGGTGCTCGTCGCGCTCGATATCACGTCCGAGGTCATCCGGGAGGCGGCGGAGCTCGGCGCGCAGCTTATCGTGTCGCACCACCCGCTGCTGTTCTCCGCGAAGAGTGTGACGGACGGCACGATAGTCGGGAGCAAGCTGCTCGCGCTGCTGTCGGACGGCATTTCCGCGATATGTATGCACACGAACCTCGACGCGGCGGCGGGCGGGGTGAACGACGCGCTCGCGGCGGCGCTCGGGTTGCGGAATATCGCGCCGATTGAGCCGCCGCCGGCCTACGGGCGCGTGGGAGAGCTCGCCGCGCCGACGGAGCTGGGCGGGTTTCTCGCGTTTTTGAAGGGCGCGCTGAAATCGAACGGGCTGCGCTACCACGACGCGGGGCGCGCCGTGTCGCGCGTCGCCGTCGTCGGCGGCAGCGGCGGGGACTATCTGCAAAAGGCGCTCGACGCGGGTTGCGACACGCTCGTCACGTCGGACATCAAGTACGACGTGTTCCTCGACGCGCGGGAGCTGGGGATAAATCTCATCGACGCGGACCACTTCTGCACGGAGAACACGGTGGTTCCGGTGCTGCGCGACAGGCTCGCGGCGGCGTTTCCGGGCGTCGAGTGCTCCGTGAGCGGGCGGCACGGGCAGACGGCGAGATTCTTCGTATGAGGCGAATTTTCGTCGGGATGCTGCTCATCTTTCTCAACTTCAACATCAACATCGGAAATTCCGTCCTCGGGCTGATTCCGACGTTTATCGGGTATTTTGTCATGCGCGGCGGCGTCGCGGAGATGGCGGCGACGGAGCCCGGCACGCGCTTCGCGCGGGTGCGGCCGTTCGTGACGGCGATGACCGCCTACACCGCCGTGTGCTACGCCCTCGACCTGCTCGGGGCGTCGGCGGAGCTCGGCGGGCTCGGCGCGGTTCTCGGGCTTGTCTCGACGGCGGCGTCGCTGTACGTCGCCTACTGCATCGTGCGGGGCGTTGCGGACATCGAAAACGGCGAGGGGCGCGACCTCGACGCCGCACGGCTGTACTCCGTGTGGCGGGCGTTCGCCGTGCTCGAGCTCGCGGTGGTGGTGCTGTCGGTTCTGCTACCGGCGCTCGCGCTCGTTTGCGCGATTTTGCTGTTCGTGGTCGCCGTGATGTTTCTGTTCGCGTTCAACAGGTCGAAGAATTTGTACTACGCGTAGAAAAAACTGTCATTCCGAGGGGCAAAGCGACGAGGAATCCCGTGCGGCAACGCGCCGATTATACGGGATTCCTCGTTTCACTCGGAATGACAGGTTGGGTACGCTGAATGACAGTTGAGTGTGCTGAATGACAGTTGGGTGTGCTATATCCCCAGTGAGTGGCCGCCGTCGATGGTGAGTATTGCGCCCGTCATCTGGTTTGAGGCCTCGCTCGCCAGATACGCCGCGAGCGCGCCGATCTCAATCGCCTTGCCCATGCGTCCCGCCGGAATGACCTTCGCCATCATCTCCTGACCCTTTTTCTTGTCCTCCTCGGATACGGGGTGGCTGGGGTCGGTGCCGATGTTCGACTCCGTGAAGCCCGGGGCGATCGCGTTTACGTTGATGCCGAAGGGCGCGAGCTCGAGCGCGATGCCCTGCGTGAACATGTTCAGCCCGGCCTTTGCGCTGCAATATGTCGTCATGTTCGTGGTCTTGCTGGCGTGCTCGCCCGCGTTCGAGGTGATGTTGATGATTTTGCCGCCGACGCCGCGGTCGCGCATCAGCTTACCGACGAGGTACGTCATGTGCACCGCGCCGTTCAGATCGAGGTTGATACACCTGTACCACTCGGACAGATTCTCATCCATGTCGAGGATGTTGCCTATCGAGGGCACGCCCGCGTTGTTGACGAGGATGTCCACGTCGCCGTAGTCGGCCACGACGCTCTTGACGGCCGCACGCGCGTCGTCAAAGCTCGAGACGTCTGCCTTGTAGAACTTGAATTTGCCGTCGGGGTTGATCGCGGTCAGGCCCTTGACCGCCTCGTCGCCGCTTTTGACGTCGCGCGCGAAGAGCGCCACGTTCGCGCCCTGCTGTGCGAACGCCTGCGCGATTCCGAGGCCGAGGCCCTTGTTGCCGCCCGTGACTATCGCGTTTTTGCCGCGCAGTGAGAACGCGCCGGACAGCGAGGTGATAGGCTGTCTTACCATGTTTTTTACCTCCGATTATTGTAATGTATGTATTCAATGACATGTATTTTACCACGTCCGCGGGAAAAACACAACGCATTTTTAATAATGAAAAATTGTCTTTACAAACCGTGTGAATTGTGGTATTATACCCCGGAATAAGACCTTGCCCCTTGCCGCGGTTCCGGGATAACGACTTTCCCGCCCGATACTGCGACACCGGGAATAAAGAACGGAAAGGACGATACACTATGATCACCAAGGACCAGAAAACCACCGTCATCGAGTCAAACCGCACGCACGGGACGGACACGGGCTCGCCGGAGGTGCAGATCGCAATCCTCACGGAGCGCATCTCGCAGCTGACGGAGCACCTGAAAATCCACAAGAAGGACAACCACAGCCGCCTCGGCCTGCTGAAGATGGTCGGACACCGCCGCAGTCTGCTCGACTACCTCGCGAAGAAGGACATCAACCGCTACAGGGCCTGCATCGCGAAGCTCGGAATCAGGAAATAACTCTTGCAAATGCGGGGCTGTTCCGTGTACCGGAGCAGTCCCGTTATATCTCGTTATCAATTCGCTCGCCGCTGCGCGGCAACCGCGAATTATGATATAAACCAACCACGCGGAACCGCAGATTTCATAGCAGTTGAAGAAGAACCGAATTCATCGCCCCCGCTTCGCGGGGGAGACGTCGCCGCAGGCGACAGAGGGGGCCCCCACGGGCGACCCGCAGGCGACAGAGGGGGCCCCCGCGGGCGACAGAGGCGCCCCCACGGGCGACCCACAGGCGACAGAGGCGCCCCCTCAGTCCGCTTCGCGGACAGCTCCCCCGCCAAGCAGGGGGGCCTGTAACGGAAGTTCCGTAATTTCGATTTTTCTTCAAATGCTAAGGGGTTTGCGTTCCGACAAATGAAAGGAACGAATTTATGATCATCAAAAAACGCACATTCCCCGAGGCGAAAGCCTACTCAATGGAGCTGGCGGGACGCACCTTGACCCTCGAAACGGGCAAGCTCGCGGAGCTCGCCAACGCCTCCGTACTCGCGAAGTACGGCGACACGACGGTGCTCGTCGCCGTGACCGCGTCGGCGCGGCCGAAGGACGGTATCGACTACTTCCCGCTGTCGGTGGACTTCGAGGAGAAGCTCTACGCCGTCGGCAAGATTCCGGGTGGATTCCTCCGCCGCGAGGGTCGGCCGAGTGAGGCCGCGGTGCTCGCCGGGCGCGCGATCGACCGCCCGATGCGCCCGCTGTTCCCGTCGGATCTGCGCAACGACGTGGTTATCACCTGCACGATTTTGTCGGTTGACCACGACTGCTCGCCTGAGATCACCGCGTCCATAGGCGCGGCGGCGGCCGTCGCCATCTCCGACGTGCCGTTTAACGGCCCGATTGCCTCCGTGGCGCTCGGCCTCAAGGACGGCAGCTTCCTCATCAACCCCACGTCCGCCGAGCGCGAGACGAGCGAGATGCTCTGCACAATCGCCGGTACGCGCGAGAAGATCGTCATGATCGAGGCGGCGGCGAAGGAGGTTCCGGAGGATCAGATGCTCGCCGGAATTATCGCGGCGCACGACGAGATCAAGAAGGTCATCGCGCTGATTGACCAAATGGTCGCGGAGATAGGCAAGCCCAAGTTCGAGTACGCGCACGCGTCGTTCAACGACGAGCTTTTCGCGAAAATCGTTGACAAGTACCTCGACGAGGTGCGCTTCGCGATGGACACGGACGACAAGAACGTCCGCGAGGAGCGCTACAACGCCGTCGTGGCGAAGTGGCTCGCGGAGTACGGCGAGGACTATCCGGAGCTGACGGCGCAGCTCGAGGAGATAACGTACAAGATTCAGAAAAAGGTCGTCAAGGCGTGGCTGCTTCAGGGCAAGCGCGTTGACGGGCGCAGCTCCGACGAGATACGGCCGCTGGCCGCCGAGGTCGGCGTGCTGCCGATAGTGCACGGCTCGGGGCTGTTCACGCGCGGACAGACGCAGGTGCTGTCCATCGCGACGCTCGACACTATCGCGGCGATGCAGAAGCTCGACACGATCCACGAGGAGACGAGCAAGCGCTACATGCACCACTACAACTTCCCGTCGTTCTCCGTCGGCGAGGCGCGCGGCTCGCGCAGCACCTCACGGCGTGAGTACGGACACGGCGCGCTGGCCGAGAAGGCTCTGGAGCCCGTTCTGCCGACGCTTGAGGAGTTCCCCTACGCGATTCGCGTGGTGAGCGAGGTGCTGTCGAGTAACGGAAGCACGTCGCAGGGCTCGATATGCGGCTCGACACTCGCGCTGATGGACGCGGGCGTGCCGATTAAGGCTCCGGTGGCGGGAATTTCGTGCGGACTCATCTCCGACGGCGACGAGTGGACGACGTTTATCGACATTCAGGGCGTCGAGGACTTCCACGGCGAGATGGACTTCAAGGTCGGCGGCACGAAGAAGGGCATAACCGCCATTCAGATGGATTTGAAGAACGACGGGCTGATTTACCCCGTCATTGAGAACGCGCTGAAGATCACGCGCGAGGCGCGGATTCAGATACTCGACGAGATCATGCTGCCCGTCATCGCGGAGCCGCGCGCGGAGCTCGCTCCGACGGCGCCGAAGATGATCTCCATGAAGATTCACCCCGACAAGATCCGCGAGGTCATCGGCTCCGGCGGCAAGGTAATCCAGAAGATCGTCGCGGACACGGGCGCGAAGATAGACATCGAGGACGACGGCAGCGTCTACATCTCCTCGCAGGACATCGAAGCGTGCCGCGCCGCGCGGAAGATTATCGAGAACATCGTGTTCGTGCCCGAGGTCGGCGCGCTGTACTACGGCAAGGTCGTGCGGATTCTGCCGATTGGCGCGTTCGTGGAGATGGTGCCCGGCAAGGACGGCATGGTGCACATCTCGAAGCTTGAGAATCGCCGCGTCGAGAAGGTCGAGGACGTGCTGAACGTCGGCGACTACACGTGGGTCAAGTTCGACGGCGTGGACGAGCGCGGACGGCT